>JBEPZM010000119.1:0-9696 GCA_041640835.1 Blastococcus sp. | reverse complement strand
CCCGCCTCGCCGACGTCGAGCCCCGTGAGGTCCTGCTGGCCAAGCTGGCCGGCGCGATGAAGGGCAACCTGACCAAGGCTGCCGGGCTGTTCCAGGCCCCGCTGTCGCAGGTCGCCCGCCTCGCCGCTGCGCTGCAGGAGAAGAAGGCCGCCGACGCACCGGCCGCCGAGGCTCCTGCCGCTGACGACGCACCTGCTGCTGACACCACCCCCGAGACCGACGCTGCCGCCGCCGACGCGGCCAGCGACGACTGACCCAGAAGGAGATCGACATGGCCAAGCTTTCCAGCACGGAGCTGCTCGACGCGTTCAAGGAGATGACGCTCCTCGAGCTGTCCGACTTCGTGAAGCAGTTCGAGGAGACCTTCGACGTCACCGCTGCTGCTCCCGTTGCCGTCGCGGCTGCCCCGGCCGCCGGTGGCGGCGGCGGCGCCGAGGCGCCTGCCGAGCAGGACGAGTTCGACGTCATCCTCGAGGCTGCCGGCGACAAGAAGATCCAGGTCATCAAGGAGGTGCGCACGCTGACCTCGCTCGGCCTCAAGGAGGCCAAGGACCTGGTCGACAACGCGCCGAAGCCGGTCCTGGAGAAGGTCGCCAAGGACGCCGCGGAGAAGGCCAAGGCTGCCCTCGAGGGCGCCGGCGCCACCGTCACCGTCAAGTGACCCCTCACCCGGCGGTCGTGATCGCCGGGTACGTCACGGTCACGTGACCCCCGCCCGGCTGTAGCCGGGCAGCACCACAGCACGACACAGCAGGGGCCGTCCTCCTTCGGGAGGGCGGCCCCTGCTGCGTTCCGGGGGCGGATGACGCCCGAGCGGGGGATAGGTGGAGATCCGGGTCACGCGAACTGCGTGACGCACGTAACCTGTCGTCCGCATCGTCGTTACCCGTCGGTACGTGACGTACGTCGCGGCACTCCGGATGCGGAGCCCGCCGGGACGTCGCACACTGCCGGGGCTCGTCGATGCGACGGGGCGGGGAACCGGCAGCGCAGCCGGAGCGGGAGGACGGGATTCGTGGGCGTCGCAGTAGAGGTCGAGGGGCTGACCAAGTCGTTCGGGAGCCAGAACATCTGGAGCGACGTCACCCTGACCCTGCCGCCCGGTGAGATCTCGGTGCTGCTGGGGCCCTCGGGCACCGGCAAGTCGGTGTTCCTGAAGTCCCTGGTCGGGCTGCTGAAGCCCGAGCGCGGGTCGATCGTCATCCGCGACACCGACATCGTCCGGACCAGCGAGCACCGGCTCTACGAGATCCGGAAGCTCTTCGGCGTCCTCTTCCAGGACGGCGCGCTCTTCGGCTCGATGAACCTCTTCGACAACATCGCCTTCCCGCTGCGCGAGCACACGAAGAAGAGCGAGTCCGAGGTCAAGCGGATCGTCCTCGAGAAGATGGACATGGTCGGCCTGCAGGGCGCCGAGGGGAAGCTGCCCGGCGAGATCTCCGGCGGCATGCGCAAGCGCGCCGGCCTGGCCCGTGCGCTGGTCCTGGACCCCGAGATCATCCTGTTCGACGAGCCGGACTCCGGTCTGGACCCCGTCCGCGTCGCCTACCTCAACCAGCTCATCGTCGACCTGAACGCCCAGATCGACGCCACGTTCCTCATCGTCACGCACGACATCGGCACCGCCCGGACCGTGCCGGACAACCTCGGTCTGCTGTTCCGCCGCAACCTGGTGATGTTCGGGCCGCGGGAGCAGCTGCTCACCTCGCAGGAGCCCGTCGTCCGCCAGTTCCTCAACGGCCGGCGCGAGGGTCCGATCGGCATGAGCGAGGAGAAGGACGTCGCCCAGGTCGAGGCCGAGATGGCCGCCCTGGAGGCCCGCGGTGGGGACTCGCACAACGGCGTCGGGCCCAAGGGCGCCTCCGGTGGCGAGGCCGTCCCGCCGCAGCTCGAGCCCAGCGAGGGGCTGCCGGAGCGCCAGGGGGCCCGTCGTCGCCAGGAGCGGGTGGCGCGGATGCTGCACGAGTTCGACGAGACGACGGCCGAGGCCATCCGCCGCTCGCTGCCCGAGGACCTGCTCGTCCGGGCCGAGGCCGGCGCCTACGAGCCCACGCCCGGAGTCGGCGGACGGCACTGGGCACCCGAGGCCGACGCGTCCGCGGGCGCCACCGCCACCGCAGTCCTGCCCCGCCGGCAGGAGGGCGAGGGGTGACGGCCACCGACAAGCCGAAGGCTCCGGGGCTGCTCGACGGGAAGTACTCGCCCACCCGACCGCTGGCGGCGAGCGGCAACCTGTTCGCCTTCGCGCTGGACGTGATGCGGGCGCTGCCCAAGCGGCCCTTCCAGGTCCGCGAGTTCATCCAGCAGACCTGGTTCGTCGCGAGCGTGACGATCCTGCCCACGGCGCTGGTCGCGATCCCCTTCGGCGCGGTCATCGCGCTGCAGCTGGGCTCGCTCACCCGGCAGCTCGGGGCCCAGTCGTTCACCGGCTCGGCGTCGGTGCTCGCCGTCCTGCGCGAGGCGAGCCCGATCGTGACGGCGCTGCTCATCGCCGGTGCCGGTGGCTCGGCGATCTGCGCCGACCTGGGCGCCCGCAAGATCCGCGACGAGATCGACGCGATGGAAGTGCTGGGCATCAGCCCGATCCAGCGGCTGGTCGTGCCGCGGGTGCTCGCCTCGATGCTCGTGGCGGTCCTGCTCAACGGCCTGGTCAGCGTCGTCGGCGTCGCCGGCGGCTACTTCTTCAACGTCGTCCTCCAGGGCGGGACACCGGGCGCCTACCTGGCCTCCTTCAGCGCCCTGGCCCAGGTGGAGGACTTCTGGTCGGGGGAGATCAAGGCGCTCGTCTTCGGGCTGATCGCCGGGATCGTGGCCTCCTACAAGGGGTTGCGGGCCGGAGGTGGGCCGAAGGGCGTCGGTGATGCGGTCAACCAGTCAGTCGTCATCACCTTCCTGTTGCTGTTCGCGGTCAACTTCGTCATGACGGCGCTGTACTTCCAGCTCGTCCCGCCGAAGGGCTCGTGATGGCCCTGCTCTCGCCGGTCGACCGGCTGCGCGTCCGTGCCCGTCGGGTCGTCCGGACCGTCTACGGCCGGCCCATGGGCGCCCTCGAGGACCTCGGGGACCAGCTGGGCTTCTACGGCCGCGCCCTGGCCTGGACGCCGCGCACGCTGCGCCGCTACAAGAAGGAGGTCATGCGGCTGCTGGCCGAGGTGACCTTCGGCAGCGGGGCGCTCTCGGTGATCGGCGGCACCGTCGGCGTCATCGCCTTCCTGTCCTTCTTCACCGGCACCGAGGTCGGCCTGCAGGGGTACGCCGCGCTGGACCAGCTGGGCACCTCGGCCTTCACCGGCTTCCTCTCCGCGTACTTCAACACCCGGGAGATCGCCCCGCTCGTCGCCGGTCTGGCGCTGTCGGCGACGGTCGGCTGCGGCTTCACCGCGCAGATCGGCGCGATGCGGATCAACGAGGAGATCGACGCCCTCGAGGTCATGGGTGTGCCCTCGCTGCCGTTCCTGGTGACGACGCGCATCGTGGCCGGCTTCGTCGCCGTCATGCCGCTGTACGTCCTGGGGCTGCTCAGCAGCTACTTCGCCACCCGGCTGATCACCACCCAGGCCTACGGGCAGTCGGCCGGCACCTACGACCACTACTTCAACCTGTTCCTGCCACCGCAGGACGTCTTCTGGTCCTTCCTCAAGGTGCTCGTCTTCGCCGTGGTGATCATCCTGAGCCACTGCTACTACGGCTACCGGGCCAGCGGCGGACCCGCCGGTGTGGGCCTGGCCGTGGGCCGGGCGGTGCGCTTCTCGATCGTCGCGGTGATGGTGATCGACCTGTTCCTGTCGCTGGCCATCTGGGGCTCGACGACGACGGTCCGGATCGCGGGGTGAACGCGCCATGAAGAAGAAGGTCCAGCTGCGGATCCAGGGGCTGGCGTTCCTGGTGACCCTCGCGTTGCTGCTCGGTCTGGCGGTGGCCCAGTACAACAAGGTGTTCACCGAGGTGGCGCGGGTGACCCTGGAGACCGACACCATCGGCAACCAGCTGCAGACGGCCTCGGACGTCAAGGTGCGCGGGGTGATCGTGGGCGACGTCCGCGCGGTCGAGGCGAGCGCGGACGGCGCCACCATCGAGCTGGCCATCAAGCCGGAGTACCTCGAGCAGATCCCGGCCGACGTCACGGCGCGGCTGCTGCCCAAGACGCTCTTCGGCGAGCGCTTCGTCGCCCTCGAGATCCCGGAGGCCCCCTCCACCGAGACGCTGGCCGACGGGGCGGTCATCGGCCAGGACCGGAGCGAGAACGCGATCGAGCTGCAGCGCGTGGTCGACGACCTGCTGCCCCTGCTCAAGGCGGTCGAGCCGCAGGACCTCTCCTACACCCTCGGCGCGGTGGCCGAGGCGCTGCGCGGTCGCGGCGACCGCCTCGGCGCCAACCTGGCCGCCGTCGGCCGGTACTCCGGTGAGCTCAACACCGTGCTGCCGGACCTGCAGGCCGACATCTCCGGGCTGGCCGACTTCGCCGACACCTACGACTCCGCCGCCGACGACCTGCTCGGGGTGCTGGACAACCTGGCGGTCACCAGCCGGACGCTGGTCGACCAGCAGGAGCAGCTCCGGCGGACCTTCACCGTCGGCCAGAGCGCCGGTGCGGTCACGGCCGGCTTCCTCGAGACCAACGAGCGCAACCTGATCTCGCTGGCGGAGACCTCGCTGCCCGTGCTGGGCACCTTCGCGGAGTACTCACCGGTCTACCCCTGCCTGCTCAACGGGCTGGCCCGCTCCGTCCCCCTCTACAGCGAGGTGCTGGGTGGCGACGGCGACCCCTACCTGGATCTGAACCTCACCGTCACGCTGCCGCCGCGGAACCCGTACCTGCCCGGCGACCAGCCCGAGTACCTGGACCAGTCCGGGCCGGACTGCCAGGGCCTCGACGACATCGACGGGATCATCGCCGCGGCGGCGCAGGGCGAGTTCTACTGCCCGAGCCCGCCCGTGGACGGCGTCGAGTCCCGGGACAACCCGGTCAGCGGCAACCCGACGTGCCTGGGCGGCAGCGGACCTGACGACATCCCCGCGGGCGCCGGCGAACCCAACCCCCAGGCGGGGACGTCCCTTCCGGGCGGCCTGGCCGGATCGACAGCGGAGCTGGAATTCGTGCGCAACATCCTGGCCTACCAGACCGGCGCGGAGCCCTCGGCCGTCTCGGACCTCGGGGCCTCCCAGATGGCGCCGCTGCTGCGGGGCACCAAGGTGGCGTTCCGATGAGGGGGCTGGTCGCACCGCTGATCAAGCTGGTGGCCTTCGCGCTCATCACGATGATGGCCAGCTACGTCCTGATCAGCACCATCACGAACGCCGGGTACGGGGAGCAGGTCTCCTACCGTGCCGAGTTCAGCGACGTCGCCGGCCTGGTCGAGGGCGACGAGGTGCGCATCGCCGGCGTGCGCGTCGGCCAGGTCAAGGGCATCGGGCTGGCGGAGGGCGCCACTGACCGTCCGCTGGCCGAGGTCGAGCTCGAGGTCGACGCGGACATCCCGCTGCCGGCCACGGTCGAGGCGACGATCCGCTACCGGAACCTGGTCGGCCAGCGGTACGTCGCGCTCGCCGAGGGAGAGGGCGCCGGGGGGCGCACGCTCGACCAGGGCGGGCTCATCCCGGTCGCGCAGACCCGGCCGGCGCTCGACCTGACCACGCTGTTCGGCGGCTTCCAGCCGCTGCTCCAGGCGCTCTCGCCGGCCGACATGAACCGGCTGTCCTACGAGGTCATCCAGGTCTTCCAGGGCGAAGGGGGCACCGTCGAGGGGCTGCTCGCCCACGTCGCCTCGCTGAGCACCTCGCTGGCCGACAAGGACGCCGTCATCGGGGACGTCATCGACAACCTGACGACGGTCCTCGGGTCGGTGGCGGCTCGCGACCAGGAGCTGTCCAACCTGATCGTCAGCCTGCAGCAGTTCGTCACCGGCCTGGCCGGAGACCGCGAGGTCATCTTCGACTCGCTGCAGACCATCGACGAGCTCGCGGTCGCGACGACCGGGCTGCTCGAGGACGCGCGACCGCCGCTGGCCGCCGACATCCAGGGCCTCGGTGACCTCGCGGGCAACCTGGCGGACACCGGTGACGTGCTCGAGGGCTTCCTGCAGCTCGCGCCGACCAAGATCGACCTGATCACCCGCACGGCGATCAACGGCAGCTGGTTCAACTTCTTCCTCTGCGGTGCGGGCGGCTTCGTGCGCCTGCCGGTCTCCGACCCGGTGACCGGTCAGCCGGCCGGGGTCACCGTCCCCGCCGGCGGTCTCAACAACGGCGAACGGGGGTGTGGCGGCTGATGGCCCGCAACGCCAAGCCCTTCCGCGACCGCAACCCGGTCACCATCGGGGCGGTCAGCCTCACGGTGATCGCGGCACTGGTCTTCGTCGCCTTCAACGCGCAGTCGCTGCCGCTGATCGGCGGAGGCACCGTCTACCGCGCCCAGTTCTCCGAGGCGGCGGGTCTGCGCCCCGGCGACCCGGTGCGGGTGGCCGGCGTCAAGGTCGGCACCGTCGAGAGCATGTCGCTCGAGGACGGTGCAGTGATGGCCGAGCTCCGGGTGACCGACGCCTTCGTCGGCGACCGCTCGGAGGCGGCGATCAAGATCGAGACCGTCCTGGGCGCCAAGTACGTCGCGCTCGTCCCGCGCGGCTCCGGGGAGCTCGACCCGGACGAGCCGATCCCGCTGGACAGGACCGCCTCGCCCTACGACGTCGTCGAGGCCTTCGCCGACCTCTCGACCACGGTCGAGGACCTCGACACCGGCCAGCTGGCCAGCTCGTTCGAGGTGCTCGCCGAGACCTTCGCGGAGACCCCGGAGGAGGTGCGCAGCTCCCTCGAGGGCCTGGCCCGGCTGTCGGACACCATCGCCTCGCGCGACGCCCAGCTCGATCAGCTGCTCACCGCGACGCGCACGGTCACCGACGTCCTCGCCGACCGCAACGGTGAGTTCACCCAGCTGATCCTGGACTCCAACGTCCTGCTCACCGAGGTCCAGGAACGCCGGGCCCTGATCGACTCCATCCTGACGAGCACCCAGGAGCTGTCCGTGCAGCTGTCGGGCCTGGTGGCCGACAACCGCGAGTCCCTCACCCCGGCGCTGCAGCAGCTGGCGACGGTGACCGACATCCTCGCCCGCAACCGGGACAACCTCTCCCAGACGGTGGCCAACCTGGCGCCCTTCGTCCGGGTGTTCACCAACACCCTGGGCAACGGCCGGTGGTTCGACAGCTTCGTGGACAACCTGCTGCCGGGCGTCGTCGGCAGCGTCATCTGCGGCGGGCCCGGCGTGGTCGGACTGCCCCTGACCTGCGCGGAGGGCAACTGATGAGCGGCTCCCTGCAGCGCGCGGTCGCCCTGGCGGCGGCCCTCGTGCTGGTGGTCGCGCTGGGCTGGACCGTGCTCCGCCCCGCCGGTCAGTACCGCGTCACGGCCTGGTTCGACCAGACCGTCGGGCTCTACGCCGGCTCCGACGTCCGCATCCTGGGCATCGAGGTCGGCGACATCACCGAGGTGACGCCGATGGGGGACCGGGTCCGCGTGGAGATGCTGATCGACGAGGACTACGACATCCCGGCCGAGGCCGCCGCGATCGTCCTGGCGCCGTCGCTGGTGTCGGACCGCTACGTCCAGTTCGCCCCCGTCTACTCCGGCGGGCCCACGATGGAGGACGGCGCCGAGGTCCCGGTGGAGCGGACGGCGACTCCGGTCGAGCTCGACCGGGTCTACGGCGCGCTCGACGAGCTGTCGGTGGCGCTCGGCCCGACCGGCGCCAACAGCAACGGTGCCCTGTCCGACCTGGTCGACGTCGGGGCCGCGAACCTGGACGGCAACGGCGACGCGCTCAACCGGACCCTCACCGGCTTCTCGCAGGCGGTGGAGACGCTGGCCCGCAACCGGGACGGCCTGTTCGACTCGGTGGAGAACCTGCAGACGTTCACCAGCGCGCTCGCCGCGATCGACAGCTCGGTCGGTGCGTTCAACACCAACATGGCCGCGGTCGCGGACCTGCTCGAGCAGGAGCGGGCCGATCTCGCCCGCGCCGTCGAACTGCTCTCCGCGGCCCTCGGCGACGTCGCCGGGTTCGTCCGCACGAACACCGACCTGCTGAGCACCAACGTCGACAAGCTGGCCGACGTCACCCTGGCGCTGGTGCAGCAGCGGTCGGCGCTGGCCGAGGTGCTCGACGTGGCGCCCACGGCGCTGGGCAACCTCGCGCACGCCTACAACCCCGACTACGGGACGCTCGACACCCGGGACAACTCCCTCGGTGGCACCAGCCCGGAGGTCATCGTCTGCCAGCTCCTGTCGTCGACCAGCCGGCTCCGGCTGGACCTGGACCTGCTGCCGGCCCTCGACGGGCTGCAGCTGCCCTTCATCGAGCAGGTGTGCGGCCGGCTGCTCTCCGGGGACGCGGACGCCGACGGCGCCTACGACGACCTCAACGGCAACGGCGTCCCCGACCTGCAGGAGCTGCTGACCGCCCTGTTCGGTGGCGCCCAGGCTCCCGTCGGCGGTCCGCTGGTCGGCTTCCCGGCCCTTCCCGGAGCCCAGCAGTGAACCGCCCGACGACGCGGGTCGCCGCGCTGGCCGCCGGCGTGCTGCTCCTGGCCGGCTGCGGCGGCTTCCGGGGTGCCTACTCGCTCAACCTGCCCGGTGGCGCCGACCTCGGCGACGACCCGTACACGGTCACGGTGCAGTTCCTCGACGTCCTGGACCTGGTGCCGCAGTCCGGCGTCCGCGTGGCGGACGTGCCCGTCGGCCGGGTCGACGGGATCGAGCTGAACGAGGACTGGACCGCCGAGGTCACCCTGACAGTCAACGGCGACGTGGAGCTGCCGGAGAACGCGGTCGCGATGATCCAGCAGAGCTCGCTCCTGGGGGAGAAGTACATCGAGCTCGCCGCCCCGGGCACGGAGCAGCCGCAGGGCCGGCTGGCGGACGGCGCGCTCATCCCGCTGGACCGGACCAACCGCAACGTCGAGGTCGAGGAGCTGCTCGGCGCGCTGTCGCTGGTGCTCAACGGTGGTGGGCTCGCCCAGCTCACGACCATCACCCGCGAGGTCGGCGAGGCGCTGGAGGGCCGCGAGGACGCGATCCGCGACACCCTCGACGAGCTCGACGTCCTCGTCGGCGGGCTGGACGAGCAGAAGACCGAGATCAACCGGGCACTCGACAGCGCCAACGCGCTCGCCGCCACGCTGGCCGGGCGGACCGCCACGATCGAGACCGCCCTCGACACGATCGGCCCCGGCCTGGACGTCATCAACGAGCAGCGCGGCCTGCTGGTCTCGATGCTGGAGAGCCTGGACCGGCTCGGCGAGGTGGGCACGCGGATCATCGACCAGTCGGCGGCCAACACCGTCGAGGACCTGCGGCTGCTCCAGCCGATCCTCACCCAGCTCGCCGCCGCGGGCCCCGACCTGGCCGGCTCGCTGGACCTGCTGCTCACCTACCCCTTCCCGGCCAGCACCGTCGTCGGTGACGGGAGCGGGGGCGACGTGCCGCTGAACTTCCGGCAGGACCAGCGCACCGGGGGCTACGGCCTGTTCGCCAACATGACCGCCACGCTGGACCTGGACCTGACCCAGACGCTGTGCCGGTACGTCGTCGACCCGCTGTCCGGTGCGCTGGAGACGCTGTCGCCCGAGCAGCTGCTCGGGAACGCCTGCGGCCGGCCGGGCACGGCGCCGGCCAACCAGGGCGTCGGCACGGCCGGCGCCACCC
>JBEPZM010000118.1:0-9726 GCA_041640835.1 Blastococcus sp. | reverse complement strand
CGCTCTTGATGACGTCGAGGTTGTGCTCGATGACGATGACCGAGTTGCCCTTGTCGACCAGGCCCTGCAGGACCAGCAGCAGCTTGCGGATGTCCTCGAAGTGCAGGCCGGTGGTCGGCTCGTCGAGCACGTAGATGCTGCGGCCGTTGGACCGCTTCTGCAGCTCGCTCGCCAGCTTCACCCGCTGCGCCTCACCACCGGAGAGCGTCGTGGCCGGCTGGCCCAGCCGGACGTAGCCGAGGCCGACCTCGGTGAGCGTGCGCAGGTAGCGCGCGATCGCGGGGATGGCGGCGAAGAAGTCGGCCGCCTCCTCGATCGGCATGTTCAGGACCTCGGCGACCGTCTTGCCCTTGTAGTGCACCTCGAGGGTCTCCCGGTTGAACCGGTCCCCCTTGCACACCTCGCAGGGCACGTAGACGTCCGGCAGGAAGTTCATCTCGATCTTCAGCGTGCCGTCACCGGAGCACGCCTCGCAGCGACCGCCCTTGACGTTGAAGGAGAAGCGACCGGGCAGGTACCCGCGCATCTTCGCCTCGGTCGTCTGGGCGAACAGCTTGCGGACGTGGTCCCAGACCCCGGTGTAGGTGGCCGGGTTGGACCGCGGGGTGCGGCCGATCGGCGACTGGTCGACGTGCACGACCTTGTCGAGGTGCTCGAGGCCGGTGATCGTCCGGTGCCGCCCGGCGACCATGCGCGCGCGGTTCAGCTTGTTGGCCAGCGTCGTGTAGAGGATGTCGTTGACCATCGTGGACTTGCCCGAACCCGAGACGCCGGTGACGGCGACCAGGACACCGAGCGGGAAGGCCACGTCGATGCCGCGCAGGTTGTTCTCGCGGGCGCCCTTGACGACCAGCTCGCGGCCGGGCGTCAGCTCCCGGCGCTTCTCCGGGATCTCGATCTGCTTCCGGCCGGAGAGGTACTGACCGGTGAGCGACCGCTCGCTGGCCAGCAGGTCGGCGACCGTGCCGCTGACCACCACCTCGCCGCCGTGCTCGCCGGCGCCCGGGCCGATGTCGACCACCCAGTCGGCCACCTTGATGGTGTCCTCGTCGTGCTCGACCACGATCAGCGTGTTGCCCATGTCGCGCAGCCGGATCAGCGTCTCGATCAGCCGGCTGTTGTCCCGCTGGTGCAGCCCGATGGAGGGCTCGTCCAGCACGTACAGCACGCCGACCAGGCCGGAGCCGATCTGGGTGGCCAGCCGGATGCGCTGCGCCTCCCCGCCGGCCAGCGTGGCCGCCGGACGGTCGAGGGACAGGTAGTCCAGGCCGACGTCGACCAGGAAGGAGAGCCGGGCCTGGATCTCCCGGAGCACGCGGTCGGCGATCGCCTTCTCCCGCTCCCCCAGCTCGAGCACGCCGAGCCACTGCGAGGCCTCGCCGATGGAGAGGTTGGTGACCTCGGCGATCGATCGGCCGTTGAGCTTCACGGCCAGGATCTCGGGCTTGAGGCGGGTGCCGTGGCAGACGGGGCACGGGACGTCGCGCATGTAGCCCTCGTACTTGTCCCGCATGTAGTCGCTGTCGGTGTCGTCGTGCCGTCGCTCGAGGAAGGGCAGCACGCCCTCGAAGGCGGCGTAGTAGCTGCGCTCGCGGCCGTAGCGGTTCTTGTAGCGGACGTGCACCTGGTCGGGCGAGCCGTGCAGGATCGCCTTCTGCACCTTGGCCGGCAGCCGCTCCCACGGCTCGTCCATGGAGAAGCCGATCTGCTGCGACAGGCCGCTGAGCAGCCGGCTGAAGTACTCGTTGCTCATCGAGCTCGACCACGGGGCGATGGCGCCCTGGGCGAGGCTCTTCTCCGGGTCGGGGACGACCAGCTCGGGGTCGACCTCCTTGCGGGTGCCGATGCCGGTGCACTCGGTGCAGGCGCCGAAGGGCGAGTTGAAGGAGAACGAGCGCGGCTCGAGCGCCTCGAACGACAGCCCGTCGTCGACGCAGGCGAGGTGCTCGGAGAAGGTGCGCTCCCGCTGCGGGTCGTCGTCGGGCAGGTCGACGAACTCGAGGACGACGAGCCCGCCGGCCAGGCCGAGCGCCGTCTCCACCGAGTCGGTCAGCCGGCGCTTGGCGCTCTCCTTGACCGTGAGGCGGTCGACGATGACCTCGATGGAGTGCTTCTCCTGCTTCTTCAGCTTCGGCGGCTCGGTGAGCGAGTGCACGGTGCCGTCGACCCGGACGCGGGAGAAGCCCTGGGTCTGCAGCGAGCTGAACAGGTCGACGTACTCGCCCTTGCGGGCGCGGACGACGGGAGCGAGCACCTGGAAGCGGGTGCCCTCCTCCATGCCGAGCACCTGGTCGACGATCTGCTGCGGCGTCTGCCGCGAGATCGGCTTGCCGCAGTTGGGGCAGTGCGGCTGGCCGGCGCGGGCGTAGAGCAGGCGGAGGTAGTCGTAGACCTCGGTGATCGTGCCGACGGTCGACCGGGGGTTCCGGTTGGTCGACTTCTGGTCGATCGACACCGCGGGCGACAGACCCTCGATGAAGTCGACGTCGGGCTTGTCCATCTGGCCCAGGAACTGGCGGGCGTAGGCGGACAGCGACTCGACGTAGCGGCGCTGGCCCTCGGCGAAGATCGTGTCGAACGCCAGACTCGACTTCCCGGAACCGGAGAGGCCCGTGAACACGATGAGCGCGTTCCGGGGGAGGTCGAGGTGGACGTCCTTGAGGTTGTGCTCTCGGGCGCCGCGGACGACGAGCCGGTCCATGTGATCCCTGTCGGTCGCTGGTGGATGTCGCGAGTTCTGGTGCTGCTGCGGCCGCACCGGAGGGCGCCGCCGATCTGCTGCGTGCAACGCCCCTGCCGGCCGTGGTCGTCCGCCTCCGCGGTGTGACCTGCGCCCGCCGGAGGCGAGCGGGTTCAGGTCGCGGTGGTCGCCTGATCGGTGGGGTCGAAGACGGGCGCGTAGCGGCGCCACGGGAGCCGGCGCTCCAGCTCTCCGGCCAGCCAGAGTAGTCGTCCTTCGGCTCCCGGGGGGCCGACGAACTGGACGGCCACGGGCGGTCCGTCGGGGCGGCTGCCGCCCGGGAGGACGGCGGCGGGCAGGCCGGCGAGGTTCCAGGCCGCCGTCCACGGTGCCCAGCGGGCGTTGGCGGTGATGTTGGCGAGGAACGACCGCTCGTGCCAGGGGCGCGCGGGCAGCGGCGGGCCGGTCGTGACCGGGGTGAGCAGCACGTCGACGTCGCCGAAGAACTCCACCATCCGCTCGCGGAAGCGTTCCTGGCTGCGCGGCCGGACCAGGCCGAGCCGGCGGACGATCCGGCCCAGGCGGGCGTGGGTGCGGCTGCGGGGCTGGAGCTCGTGCCGGTCGATGCCGAGGAACTCGGCGTCGTCCTCGGCCCCGGCCATCCAGCGGACCAGCGCTCCGGCCGCGGCGCCCGGCGTGATCGGCGGGTCGCGGCGGACGACGGTGTGCCCGGCGCCCTCGAGCTCGGCGACCACGGCGTCGACCACCGCGCGGGTGGCGGCGTCGGCGCCCACCCCCGGGACCGGGGAGCGCGTGCTCACGGCGATGCGCAGCGGCCGATCCGGTGCTGTCGGAGGCGCGGGCGTCTCCCCCGCCAGGACGGCGTGGGCGAGCGCGAGGTCGGCCACCGTGGTGGCCAGCGCCCCGTTGACGGCCATGCCCGACCAGTCGTCCGCACCGATGCCGCCGGGGACGACGCCGCGGCCGGGCTTGAGCGTGACCAGGCCGCAGGCAGCCGCCGGCAGCCGCAGCGACCCCATGCCGTCGTTGCCGTGGGCGATCGGCACCGAGCCCGAGGCGACGGCGGCGGCGCTGCCCCCGGAGCTGCCGGCCGGCGAGAGCGCGGTGTCCCAGGGGTTGCGGCTGACCGTGCCCGGCCCGTCGGTGGCGGCGTAGAGGCAGAGCTCCGGCGCGCGGGTGATGCCGACGACCACGGCGCCGGCCTTGCGCAGCCGCGTGACCACCGGGTGGTCCTTGCGCTCGGGTTCGCTGTGGCGGGCCGGGGAGCCGTCGGTGCAGATCTCCCCCGCGACTGCGACGTTGTCCTTGATCGCGACCGGGACACCGGCCAGCGGCAGCGCGAATCGGGTGAGGCTGGCGTCCACGGCGGCGGCCTCGGCCAGCGCGGCGTCCCGCCGGACGACGCGGAAGGCGCCGATCCGGGCGTCGACGGCCTCGATGTGGTCGAGGTGGGCGCGCACCACGTCGACGGCGGCGATCTCCCCCGTGCGCACGCGGGCGGCGATCTCCGCGGCGGGCAGGCCGACCAGGGACGGGTCGCTGGGCGTGCCCTCGGGATCCGCCGCCCAGGGAACGGGACGGCCCGTGCTCCCGTCACCTGCCCGCAACTCGATCGGGGGCAGGCCGAGACCTCCGCTAGCGTCCATGCCTGGACCGTAACGGCGGACGCCGACAGTTTTCGAACGGAGGCCGGAGATGAGCTCGTACACCGGGAACGTCGAGGTCGGTGGAGCGCCGGACGTCCGGGAGCTGCCCGGGCTGACCATCACCAAGCTGGCGGTCAGCGAGATGGCCAACAACGCCTACCTGCTCACCTGCACAGCGACCGGGGAGGCGCTGCTGATCGACGCGGCGGCCGAGCCGGATGCCCTGCTGGCGCTGGTCGGCGATGCGCTGCTGCGCACCGTCGTCACCACGCACGGCCACTGGGACCACCACCGGGCGCTGCCCCAGGTAGTCGCCGCGACCGGCGCGGCCACCGTCGCGCACGCCGCCGACGCGGCAGACCTGCCGGTGCGCGTCGACCGGACCGTCGAGCACGGCGAGACGGTCTCCGTCGGCGAGCAGCCGCTGGAGGTCATTCATCTCCGCGGGCACACACCCGGCAGCATCGCGCTGGTCTGGCGCGGCCCCGGCGACGCCGGCACCCACGTCTTCACCGGCGACAGCCTCTTCCCCGGCGGCGTCGGCAACACCCAGCAGGACGCCGCCCGGTTCACCAGCCTGATCGACGACGTCGAGGAGCGGCTGTTCGGCGCGCTGCCCGACGGGACGTGGGTCTACCCCGGCCACGGCGGCGACACGACGCTGGGCGCCGAGCGGCCGTCCCTGCCTGAGTGGCGTGCCCGCGGCTGGTGACCCTGAAGGCGGCTT
Organism: Blastococcus sp.; assembly: GCA_041640835.1. GTDB lineage: Bacteria > Actinomycetota > Actinomycetes > Mycobacteriales > Geodermatophilaceae > Blastococcus. Next base: position 4,652 of record JBEPZM010000118.1, on the reverse strand, counting down.
ATGGGACACCTCGCGCATCAGATCGGCAAGCTTCGGCCCGTACTGTCGGTAATGCGAATGGGGACGTCCACGGAAAAGGCGATCGAAATTCCGTCTTCTACATAGCTGACCTCGACATCGCCGGAAGCCAAGGCCTCCGACTCGATACGAAAGGCGTCCCCTCTCAGCAAGATGTATTCGGTGCCCCAAGGCTCAAGGTGGACCGAGCACTGGTCACGGCCGAGGCAGGTCAGCAGCAGACTGGGTGCTGCCTTGTGCGCGCTAGTAACGATCCTCACCCACCCTGCGTCTTGGCGAAGTTGCAGACCAGCCGATCAAGAACGGTAGCGACGGCCTTTCCAAGGATCTAATCCCGCCCGCGGATCAGCCTCGAGACGCGGGGCCAACGCTCGACCGCACCCTCAACCGCGACCTCGCTGGCGGCCCTGAAGGGGCCGCTTGGGGACACCGGTCGCAGACGTTCCCGCGGGAACGTCTGCGAGCCACATGCTTGGACCGCGTTTCCGCGGGAACGGGTCGGCCGCGCACCTGACCTCGTCCACTGAGGTGTGTCTCGATGACATCGAGCGGCGGAAGTTCAGCACGCTGCCGGACGGGGCCCCCGACGCTCGACACCGAGCGCCCGTCCCTCCCGGAGTGGCGCGCCCGCGACTGGTGAGCCCGTACGCCTGGCTCTCCGCCCAGTGCGGGGTTGCGGTCGGCGCCACGCAGGGACTCGCCGCGCCGGGCGGCCGCAACTCCGCAGTCGGCGAGGAGCGTGGTCACCCGACGGGGCCGGGTCAGACCCCGGCGACCTCGTCGTCCTCGTCGAAGGCGGCGGCCAGCTCGTCGGGGGTGCCGGGCAGGTAGAGCGGCAGGATCGAGACGTTCCAGCCGGGACGGCGCTGGTCCACGCCGATGGCCAGCTCCCAGGCGGCCCGGGCGGTGAGAGGGCCGAAGCAGCCCTCGTCGCCGTCGTCGCCGACGGTCACCTCCACCAGCCACTGGTCGGAGAGGTCCGCGGCGAGCTCGGCGAAGTCGGGCAGCGCCTCCTCGTCGGGTTCGGGTGCATCCGCCAGGACGGGATAGATGAGCGCCATGCCTCACCGTAGAGGGGTGGCCTCCCTCCCGCGCCGGTCGCCCTAGCGTGGGCGCATGACGACCGGCGCGGATCCCCACGACACCCGTTCGATGCGCGAGCGGATGGAGGCCGGCGACCTCTACCTCGCCGACGACCCGGAGATCGCCGAGGCGAGCGCGCGGGCGCTGGACCTGATGGCCGCCTACAACGCGACCTCGGTCCGCCAGGGCCCGCTGCGCCGGGCGCTGCTCGAACAGCTCCTCGGCTCGATCGGCGAGGGCACCGAGCTCCGGCCGCCCCTCTACGTCGACTACGGCACGAACATCACCATCGGCGCCCGCTGCTTCGCCAACTTCGGGCTCGTCGCCCTCGACGTCGCCCGCATCACCATCGGTGACGACGTGCAGATCGGGCCGAACGTCCAGCTGCTCACGCCCACGCACCCGGTGGAGCCCGAGCCGCGCCGGCAGAAGTGGGAGGCGGCCCAGCCGATCACCATCGGCGACAACGTCTGGATCGGCGGCGGCGCGATCGTGCTGCCCGGCGTCACGATCGGCGCGAACACCGTCGTGGGCGCCGGCGCGGTCGTCAGCCGCGACCTCCCGGCGAAGGTCGTCGCCGTCGGCAACCCGGCCCGCGTCGTCCGCGAGCTCGATCCGTCCTGAACCCCCGCCCGGCGAGGATCAGGGCACCAGGTCGTCGTCGTCGACCGGGGAGTCGATCTCCGCGGGCAGCCAGCGCGACCACCACCGCAGGACGTGCGCGAAGCGCGCCAGCCGGTGCCTCGGCCGGCCCGAGCGGGCGAGCCCGTGCCCCTCGCCGGGGAAGAGCAGCAGCTCCGACGGGACGCCGCGGCGCTTGAGCTCGACGTAGAGCCGTTGGCCCTGCTCCAGCGGCGTGGTCCAGTCCTGCTCGGCGTGGACCACCAGGGTCGGCGTCGTGATGGCCGGGGCGGCGGCGAGCGCGCTCTGCTCGGCCAGCCGGGCCGGGTCCGTGCCCAGGTACTGGTCGGTCAGGTACCAGCCGGTGTCGCCGGAGCCGACGAAGCTCACCGGGTCGGTGAACGCCCCCTCGACGACCGCCGCGGCGAACCGGTCGGACCGGCCGATCAGCAGCGTCGCCAGGTAGCCGCCGTAGGAGGCGCCCATGACGCCCACGCGATCGGCGTCCAGGGCCGGGTCCTCGAGCACCGCGTCGAGGAAGGCGACGACGTCGGCGGCGTCGAGCCCGCCCCACCCGTGGCGGATCACCCGCCCGTGCGCCGCCCCGTAGCCCGACGACCCGCGCGGATTGCACTGCACCACCGCGTAGCCGGCGGAGACGTACACCTGCGTCTCGTCGAGCAGCGTCCACCCGTCCTGGCCGAACGGTCCGCCGTGCACGATCAGGAGCACCGGGTGCGGCCCCGGCCCGGGCGGTGTGGTCACCCAGCCGTGCACGGGGTAGCCGTCGGGCGCCGTGGCGGTGCGCTCGCGCATCCGGTGCAGCCGGCCGGTGGCACCCAGCTCGCGGCCGAAGGCGGTCAGCAGCCGCCGCCCTCCCCCGGACAGCGCGATCAGCTCGCCGGCCGAGCGGTCGTGCGCCACGGTGGCGACGACGACGTCGCCCGCGGCCGCGATCCCGCGCACCGTGAACGGCCCGTCGACCAGCACCTCCGGCGGTCCGCCGTCGAGAGGCACCCGCAGCAGCTCCACCGCGCCTCGCCGCTGGACGCCGACGAGGACGGCGCCGTCCGCGAGCACCGTCGCCGGGGTGCCGTCCCCCCGGTGGTGCTCCTCCGGGTCGAGCAGCGGCTGCAGCCCGCCGTCGTCGGCGATCCGGCAGGGCACGGGTGACCGGGCGACGACGTCCAGCCCGTCGGCCCCGAGGTCGGGGACGGCGGTGACGTACAGGGTGCCGTCGCGGGCGTAGACCGGGCCGGCGCACTGGCCCCGCGACCCGGTGACCCGGCGCAGGCCGGTGCCGTCGGCGCCGATCTCGTGCACGTCGCGGACCAGGTCCCGGTCGGCGCGGGGATGCCGGGCCGACACGAACGCCAGGGCGGCGCCGTCGGGCCGCCACGCGACGTCGGCGCAGTCGGCGTCCCCGGAGGTCAGCTGCACCGGCTGGGGCAGCGGCGCCGCGTCGTCGTGCCGGTGCGGCGGCAGGTCGAGGACGAACACCTGGCTGCGCCGGTCGGTCACGAACCCGACGCCGTCCCGCCGGAACTGCAGCGTGGTGATCAGCCGGGGTGGCTCCGCCTCGGCGTCGACCCCCGCGACAGTGCCGTAGCGCCCGTGCTCGGGCACGCGGGCGACGTAGGCCAACCGCCGGGAGTCCGGGGACCACACCGGGGCGCCGGCACCGAGCGGGTGGGCGGTGAGCCTCCGGGGCTCGCCACCGGCGGTCGCCAGCAGCCAGATCTGCGGCTTCCCGCCGCGCTCGGCGCCCAGATACGCGATCCACCGGCCGTCCGGGGAGAACGCCGGAGCGCCGTCCCGGTGGCCGGCGCTGATCGGCCGAGCGGGCGCCGACCCGTCGGTGGGGACCGCCCAGAGCTGACCGCGGTACTCGTCGGCCTCGAGATCCAGCCGCTCCACGGCGACGACCGCCATCCGGCCGTCCGGGGAGACGGTGGGTACGCCCGGCGTGCGGAGGAGCGCGAGGTCGTCGGGGCGCATGGGCCTCGACGCTAGTCGGTGGCCGTGGGAGCCCGGTCCGCCGCCGCCTGGCCCGCGGAGCTCAGGTCGGGACGGGCCGGGCGCGGAGCGTGCTGACCAGCGCCAGGCTGCCGAGGAGCGGGAGCAGGGCGAGCAGCAGCAGGCTCCGGTCGATCCCGAGCACCTCCCCGACCCCGCCGACGACGGCGGAGCCCACGCCCCCGCCGACGAGGAACACGAGCGTGGCGATGCCCAGGGCCACCCCGCGGACGTCGGCCGGGACGGCGTCGCCCACCGCCGCCATGAGGGCCGGCTGGCCCAGCCCGAAAGCGAGCGTCACGAGGATCACTGCCGTGACGAGGACGGCCGCCGAGCCGAGCGCCGCGCCCAGGGCGGCGACGCCGAGCGCGACCGCCGCCGTCGCGTCGGAGGTGACCAGCGAGCGGGCCGGCCCCAGACGGGCCAGCAGCGGACCGGCCAGCCGCGGGGCGAGGAACCCGGTGACCGCACTGGGCACCAGCGCCAGCCCCACCTGCAGCGGTGTCCAGCCCCGCGCGGCGAGGACCGCCGGCACGGCGATGAGCAGGGCGAACCAGGCCGCCGGCACCGCCGAGGCGGCCAGGGCGCTGCGGACGACGACGGGCTCCCGGATCACGGTGCGCGGCAGGAAGCCCTCCGGACGCCGCCGCACCCGCGCCGCAACAGCGGGGACGCCCAGCCCCAGCAGCAGGGCGCCCGCCGTCGCCACCGCGACCCCCGACGCCGGCGACTGCACGAGGAGCACCAGCCCTGCGGCCGTGGCGGCGACGAGCACCGCGCCGAGGACGTCCAGCCGGGCGCCGGTCCCCTGCGTGGGCAGCGCCCGCCACAGCGCCGGGATCACCAGCAGTCCGAGTGCCGGGAGCGCCACGACGGCCCGCCAGCCGGCGAGGTCCGCGACCAGGCCGCCCGCG
>JBEPZM010000117.1:0-9889 GCA_041640835.1 Blastococcus sp. | reverse complement strand
CCGGGCCGGGCAGGGCCCCGCGAACCGGGGCAAGCGCAAACGCCGTTGACGGCGCACTCCGGACCGCGGTCCGGACCTCGACCACCGGGGCCATCCCGGATGCCCGAACCGACAGTGGAGGAATCTCCGTGAGTGCCCCTCAGCAGCACCCCACCGACAGCGCCCCGGCGCTCCCGGACGCCGATGCGGCCAGCGACGACGCGCTCGTCGAGCCCGCCGACCTCGAGACGGACGGGGCCGGTGCGGCTCCCGTGGCCACCGGGCCGCGTGGGGAAGCCCTGCTCGTCCAGGAGGGCGACGTCGCTGGGGACTACCTGGAGCGGCTCCTCGACATCCTCGACGTGGACGGTGACATCGACCTCGACGTCGAGGGCGACCGCGCGTCGGTCGCGATCGTCGGCGGCCGGCTGAACGACCTGATCGGCCCGGACGGCGCCACGCTGGAGGCGCTGCAGGAGCTCACCCGGCTCGCCGTCGCGCAGTCGACCGGCGTCCGCAGCCGGCTGATGCTGGACGTCGGTGGCTTCCGCGCCAAGCGCCGCACCGACCTCACGGCCCTGGCCGGCGAGACGGCCCGCCGGGTCGCCGAGAGCGGCCAGCCGGAGCGGCTGAGCCCGATGAACCCGTTCGAGCGCAAGGTCGTCCACGACGTGATCGCCGGTGTGACCGGCGTGCACAGCGAGTCGGAGGGCGAGGAGCCGAACCGCCGCGTCGTGGTCCTGCCGGACGCGTGACCGAGGCGGAGCGCACGCCCGAGGCTCCGCCGCCACCCCCGGTGGCCGCGGAGGTCTTCGGCGACGCCCTGCCGGCCGCGCTGGCGTTCGTCGCGAAGCTCGCCTCCGACGGGGTGACCCGCGGCCTCATCGGCCCGCGCGAGGTGCCGCGCCTGTGGGAGCGGCACGTGCTCAACAGCGCCGCGGTCGCCGAGGCGGTGCCCGAGGGTGCCCGGGTCGTCGACGTGGGCAGCGGAGCGGGACTGCCGGGCATCCCGCTGGGTCTCGCGCGCCCCGACGTCGCGCTGACGCTGGTCGAGCCGATGGCCCGGCGGGTCGAGTTCCTGCAGGAAGCGGTCGTCGAGCTGGCCGAGGTCCAGCGGACGCCCTGGCGGGTGCTCCGCGGGCGCGCCGAGGAGCGGTCGGTCGCCGTCGCGGTGGGCCAGGTCGACGTCGTGACCGCCCGGGCGGTCGCCCCGCTCCCCCGGCTGGTCGGCTGGTGCCGTGGCTTGTTGCATCCGGGCACGCAGCTGGTCGCCCTCGTGGGCGCCCGCGCGCTCGAGGAGCTGCCCTCGCTCGTCCCCGAACTGGAGGCGGCGGGCATGCGCGACATCCACCCGCGGGCGGTCGGTGCGTCCCTGGGCTCCGCTGCCACTACCGTGGTGGTCATGACGCGTGGGGCACGGTGACGGGTCTCCCCCGCGAGATGCTCGGGAGCGACCTGTTCCACGTGGAACAGGTACAGATGCCCGACCCGTTCCACGTGAAACGCCACCAGGAGGAACTGCGATGACCGACCCGGGCGAGCGGCTGCGGAGCAGCCTCGCGGCCGACCAGTCGTCCTCCGGGGGCATGGCGGACTTCGACAGCCCCATCGCCATGGAGGCGCTCCGGGCCACCCGGGTGCTGCACGCCGCGGACCAGGATCCCTTCCCCCCACCGGCGCGGATCCGCATCATCACGATCGCCAACCAGAAGGGCGGCGTCGGGAAGACGACGTCCACGGTGAACCTCGGCGTCGCGCTCGCGCTCTACGGGCTGCGGACGCTGGTCATCGACCTGGACCCCCAGGGCAACGCGAGCACCGCCCTCGGGGTGGACCACACGGTCGGCACGCCGTCGATCTACGACGCCCTGGTCGGTGACAGCACCCTCACCGAGGTCGTGCACCCGACGACGGCGAGCCCGCACCTGCTCTGCGTCCCCGCGACCATCGACCTGGCGGGCGCCGAGATCGAGCTCGTCTCGGTCGTCGCCCGCGAGCACCGGCTGCGCCGTGCGATCGAGGGCTACATCGCCGCGCTCCCCCCGGAGAAGCGGCCGCACTACGTCCTCATCGACTGCCCGCCGTCCCTGGGGCTGCTCACGCTCAACGCGCTGGTCGCCGGCGACGAGGTGCTGATCCCGATCCAGTGCGAGTACTACGCGCTGGAGGGCCTGGGTCAGCTGCTCAACAACATCGACCTGGTCCGGCAGCACCTGAATCCCGGGATCGCCGTCCGCACGATCCTGCTCACGATGTACGACGGCCGGACCAAGCTCGCCGACCAGGTCGCCGACGAGGTGCGCAACCACTTCGGCGACGTCGTGCTGAACGCCGTGATCCCGCGCAACGTCCGGGTGTCCGAGGCTCCGGGCTACGGCCAGTCGGTGCTGACCTACGACCCGGGATCCCGCGGGTCGACGAGCTACGTCGAGGCCGCGCGCGAACTGGCGCACCGCGGGGTGGATCTCCCCCCGATCGACCGCACGAGCACACCGGCCGCGGCGACGGCCTTCGCCGTCGCCGACGGTCCACCCCCGGGTACGCAGGACGGCCAGTGAGCGAGGAGCAGCGATGAGCAAGCGCGGTGGACTGGGGCGCGGACTGGCCGCCCTCATCCCGACGGGGCCGCCGCCGGCAGCCCCGTCCCCGGTAGCCGAGACGCAGCCCGCTGACACACCCGCCGACCGGCCGTCGGCCGACGAGCGGCCGAGCTCGCCGGTGAGCCTGGTGCCGCCGCCCGCGGAGCCGTCGTCGGACGACCGGCCGGCGACTGACTCCGTCTCCCCCGCGCCGGCGGTCCGCAGCGTCGAGCCCTCCGGTGCGCTCGGCGTCCCCGGCGCCCAGCTGCGCGAGGTCTCGGTCGACGACGTCGTCCCGAACCCCAAGCAGCCCCGGCAGGTCTTCGACGACGAGGCGCTGGAGGAGCTCGCCCACAGCGTCAAGGAGTTCGGACTGCTCCAGCCGATCGTCGTCCGCGAGAACGCCGGCGCCGAGGGTGGTGCGGTCACCTACGAGCTCATCATGGGTGAGCGCCGACTCCGCGCCGCCCGCGTCGCCGGGCTGGAGACGGTTCCGGCCATCGTCCGCGACACCACCGACGACGCGATGCTGCGCGACGCCCTGCTGGAGAACATCCACCGGGTGCAGCTGAACCCGCTCGAGGAGGCCGCCGCCTACCAGCAGCTGCTGGAGGAGTTCGGCGCCACCCACGAGGAGCTGGCCAGCAAGATCGGCCGCAGCCGCTCGCAGGTCACGAACACCATCCGGCTGATGAAGCTGCCGGTGAAGGTCCAGACGCGCGTCGCCGCGGGAGTCATCTCCGCCGGCCACGCCCGCGCCCTGCTCGGCCTCCCCGACGCCGACGCCCAGGACGCCCTCGCCACCCGCATCGTCGCCGAGGGCATGTCGGTGCGGGCCACCGAGGAGGCAGTCGCGATGGCGGCCGCGGAGCGGCCCACCGCCAAGCGCCGGACGCGGAACATCTCCGCTCCCGGTGTCGAGGAGCTGGGCTCCCGGCTGTCCGACCGATTCGAGACGAAGGTCAAGATCCAGATCGGCCGGTCCAAGGGCAAGATCGTCGTCGAGTTCGGCTCGGTCGACGACCTGCAGCGGATCATCGGTGTGATGGCCCCCGAGATCACCGGACGCCGTCCCGAGGCCTGACCGGCACCCACCTGCGAGAAGGGCCCCATAACGTCACAGACGTTATGGGGCCCTCGTCGTGCGGGGTCCGGGGTCAGCGCGGCGAGGACGCCCGCGCCGCGAGCAACCGGGCGATGACGTCGCCGAGCTCGTACCCGGCGGCCTCGATCGCCATCGGGAACATCGACGTCTCGGTCAGACCCGGCGAGACGTTCACCTCGAGGAAGTGCACCTCGCCGTCCGGCGTGATGATCGCGTCGGTGCGGGAGAGGTCGGCCAGGCCGAGGGTCTCGTGCACGCGGACGGCGACCGCGGCCGCCTTGGCCGCGACATCGTCCGGGATGCGGGCGGGCGCGTGGTACTCGGTGAGCCCCGGCGTATAGCGGGCCGTGTAGTCGAAGACGCCGGATTCGGGGGTGATCTCGACCGCCGGCAGCGCCTGCGGGCCGTCGCCGAGGTCGACCACCGCCAGCGCCACCTCCACGCCCTCCACGTACCGCTCCACCATGACGGTGTCCCCGTAGGCGAAGCAGCTCACCATGGCGGCGGGCAAGTCCTCCACGCGGTTGATCCGCTGCACGCCGAGGGCCGAGCCGCCCGACGCCGGCTTGACCATGAGCGGCAGCCCCAGCCGGGCCACCATCAGGTCCAGCACCGTGCCGGCGCCCAGCTCGCGGAAGGTGCTGTGCGGGAGGGCGACCCAGTCGGGAGTGGTGATGCCGGCCGAGCGGACGACCGACTTGGCGGCCGGCTTGTCCCACGCGAGCCGGCAGGCGGCGGCGGGGGAGCCGACGTAGGGCACGCCGGCGAGGTCCAGCACCGCGCGCAGGGCGCCGTCCTCACCCGTGGCGCCGTGCAGGGCGATGAACACCGCGTCGGCCGGGGAGGCGGCCAGCCCGGGCAGCAGCTCGGCGTCGGCATCCCGGAGCTCGGCGTCCAGACCGGCGCGGGTGAGCTCCTCGACGACCTGCGTGCCCGAGGAGAGCGACACCTCGCGCTCGAAGGTCAGCCCGCCGGCCAGGACGACGGCCCGCAGCGGGTGCGACGTGCTCTCGGGGGCGGCTGCCGGGGCGGGTGCGGACTCGGTCATCGGCCGTCCTCGTAGGCGTTGCTGTTGGCGGGCCCCACGATGGTGCCGGACCCGGTGAACGGGCCGTCGGCGCCCGGCCGGACCGCCCGGAAGGTGCCGGTGTCGACGGCGTCGAAGGTGCTGTGCAGGTCGAGCTCGGCCTCGATGACGCGGGCCAGCCGGCGGACGCCCTCGCGGATCTGGTCGGGCTCGGGGTAGCAGTAGGACAGCCGCATGTACTCCTGGCCGCTGCCGTCGGCGTAGAAGCCGATGCCGGGCACGTAGGCGACCAGCGCGTTCACCGCGCGCGGCTGCATCAGCTTGGCGTCCAGACCGTGCGGCAGCTTGAGCCACACGTAGAAGCCGCCGTCGGGCTTGGTCCAGGTGGTGCCGGCCGGCATGAGCGTCTCGAGGGACTCCAGGCAGGCGTCGCGCCGCTCGCGGTACAGCTCGGTGAAGATCTTGATCTGCTCGCGCCAGGGCTGGGTGTCCAGGTACCGGGCGACGGCGTACTGGGTGAGCGAGGGCGGGCAGAGCACCTGAGCCTCGGTGGCCAGCACCAGCTTCTCGCGGACGGCGAGCGGCGCGAGCACCCAGCCGACCCGCAGCCCCGGGGAGAACGTCTTGGAGAACGAGCCGAGGTAGATGACCCGCTCGGAGTTGCGGGCCCGGAGCGCGCGCAGCGGCTCGTGCTCGAAGCCCAGCAGGCCGTAGGGGTTGTCCTCGATGACCAGCAGGTCGTACTTCTCGGCGAGGGCGATGATCGCCTCGCGCCGCGGCTCGCTGAGCGTGACGCCGGCGGGGTTGTGGAAGTTCGGCACCGTGTAGAGGAACTTGACCCGGTCGCCCTTGGCCCGGCAGTCGAGCAGGGCCTCCTCGAGCGCCTCGGGGATCAGGCCGTCGTCGTCCATGGCGACGTGCCGGACGCGGGCCTCGGCGGACTGGAAGACACCCAGGGCGCCCACGTAGGACGGCGCCTCGGCCAGGATGACGTCACCGGGGTCGACGAAGACGCGGGTGACGAGGTCCAGGCCCTGCTGGGAGCCGACGGTGACGACGACCTCGCTGGCCGACGCGTCGTGGATGCCCTCCAGGGCCATGACGTCGCAGATCCGCTCGCGCAGCCGCGGGTCGCCCTGACCGGAGCCGTACTGCAGGGTCTGGGCGCCCATCCCGGAGACGAGGTCGCCGATCATCGAGCCGACGGCGTCCAGGGGCAGGGCGGTGACCGCGGGCATGCCGCCGGCGAGCGAGACGACCTCGGGCCGGCTGACCACGGAGAACAGTGCGCGGATCTCCGAGCTCTTCATCCCGTGGGTGCGTGCTGCGTAGCGGTCGGCCAGCGGGTCCAGCCGCGGATGCCGCGGGGAGGGGTGGGGCGCACCGCGGTGCGCGCCCTGCTGTCCGGAACCGGCCGACGAGCCGGGCGGGGAGGTGGCCACGAGCCGAGTCTAGGCCCGGCCACCACCGAGTTCCGGGAGGCGTCGAGACCGACCCGTCACAGCACTCACGCAGGCAGGACGAAGGTTCCGGTCGGGGGGTCGGCCTCGGCGGGCAGGAACAGCCGCTGGACGGCGGCGAGCACGCCGTGCGCGATGGAGCCCCGCACGCGGGCGTCGAGCAGCAGGAGCCGGTCCACCGGGTGCGACAGGTAGCCCACGTCGAGGCGCACGGCCGGCATCCGGCTCATCCGCAGCAGGTCCCAGGTCTTGGCGTGCGACTCGAGGTCGAGCAGGCCGGTGCGGGCCACCACCTCCCGCCGCGCGAGGTTGGCGAACTGCTCGCCGACGGTGGAGGACGCCCCCGAACCCGTGCCGTAGTAGAAGCTGGCGACCCCTCGAGCGTGCTCGGACGCGTGCGCGTCCACGTGCAGGGACAGGAAGAGGTCGGCCCGGGCGGCGTTGGCGAAGGCGGTGCGCTCGGCCGCCGTCGGGTTCTGGTCGCGGCCCCGGGTGAGGTAGACGGTCGCCCCGGCGGCCGCGAGCCGGCCCTCGATGCGCGAGGCGAGGTCGAAGACCAGGTCGGCCTCGGTGGTCTCGCCGTGCACGTGGCCGAGGTCGGCGCCGCCGTGGCCGGGGTCGACGACGATCCGCCGGCGGATCAGGTGCGGACCGCTGTCGACGAACGAGGCGCTCTGCCGCAGCAGCTGCGGCCGCCCCCCGGTGACCTTGCGGCCGAGCTGGCGGAGCGCGCGCAGCGTGGCCGGGCCGCAGGTGCCGTCGGAGGTGAGCCCGTAGTCGCGCTGGAAGGCGCGCAGCCCGCCCTCGGTGTCGGCACCGAAGACGCCGTCCACCGGGCCGGCGTCGTAGCCGAGCTCGTGCAGCCGTTCCTGCAGGTTGATGACGTCGTCCCCGCGGACGGCACGCTCGGGGTCGTAGCGCAGCAGCCGGTCCCCCAGCGACCAGCGGGCCTCGTTGAGCGCCCGGTAGGTCTCCTCGCCGACCCGCCCGTCGACGGACAGGCCGCGGTTCTGCTGGAAGTGCCGCACCGCGAGCTCGGTGGCGTCGTCGAAGACCGCGGCGTCCAGCGCGATGTCGGGAAGCGTGGCCATGGCCTGCGGTGGGCGGGGCGCGGCGCTGCCGTCGACGTCGGGGAGCAACCCCAGACTGCGGAGCGCGGTCTGCACGTCCGCGACCGCGGGCCCACGATCGCCGAGCCTCAGGATCTGCATACCGGTGTTGGCTCCCATCGTGTCCCGATTGTCGTCCCCGATCCCCGTCCCGGCCCAACGGGGGTACCCCGGACGACGACGGGTCCACCTGCCCGGGTGGACAGGTGGACCCGTGATCACGCTGCGTTGCGCCCCTGCGCGGCAGGGGGTGCTGCTCAGATGTAGTCGGCGAGGTCGTTCAGGATCGCGCCCTTGGGCTTGGCGCCGATGATGCTCTTCACCGGCTTGCCACCCTGGAACACCGTCATCGTCGGGATCGACATGACCTGGTAGTCCCGGGCGATCTGCGGGTTCTCGTCGATGTTCAGCTTGGCGATCGTCAGCTTGTCGCCGTGCTCGGCGGCGATCTCCTCCAGCACGGGGGCGACCATCTTGCAGGGGCCGCACCACTCCGCCCAGAAGTCCACGAGCACTGGCTTGTCGCTGCCCAGCACGTCGGTGGCGAAGCTGGTGTCGGTGACCGTCACGGTGTTGCCTGCCATCGGTCGTTCTCCCTCTCGTCCACTTGCTCGAAGTCCTGCGGGAAGAACCCGCGGGACGGTCGTTCTATGCCCGGCCGGCGGGCCTTCAGCGCTCGTCGAAGGTGTCGGCGAGCCAGCGCTCGGCGTCGATCGCCGCGGCGGCACCCGTGCCGGCCGAGGTGATGGCCTGCCGGTAGATGTGGTCCACGACGTCGCCGCACGCGAAGACGCCGTCGATGTTCGTGCGGGTGGTCGGGTGCTCCACCTGGACGTATCCCTCGTCGTCCAGCTTGAGCTGGCCGACGAACAGCTCGGTGCGGGGGTCGTGGCCGATGGCCACGAACAGCCCGCTCACCGGGAGCGTCTCGGTGGCGCCGGTGGTGGCGTCGGTGAGCTCCACGGCGGAGACGGTGCTGTCGCCGTGCACCTCGGTGACCTGCTTGCCGAGCGCCCAGCGGATCTTCTCGTTGTCCTGGGCGCGCTTCTGCATGATCTTGGAGGCGCGCAGCTCCTCCCGCCGGTGGACGACGGTGACGCTCTTGGCGAAGCGGGTGAGGAAGGTGGCCTCCTCCATCGCCGAGTCACCGCCGCCGACGACCACGATGTCCTGGTCGCGGAAGAAGAAGCCGTCGCAGGTGGCGCAGGCGGAGACGCCGCGGCCGAGCAGGCGCTGCTCGTTCTCCAGGCCCAGGTACCGGTACTTCGAGCCGGTCGCGACGATGACCGCGTGCGCGCGGTGCACCTCGTCGCCGACCTTCACGATCTTCGGCTCGGCGGTCAGGTCGACCTCGGTGACGTCGCGCGGCACGAGCTCGGCGCCGAACTTCTCGGCCTGCGTGCGCATGTCGTCCATGAGCTGGGGGCCCTGGATGCCGGCCGGGAAGCCGGGGAAGTTCTCCACCTCGGTGGTCGTCATCAGCGCGCCACCGAACTGGGAGCCCTCGAACACCAGCGGGTGCAGGTTCGCGCGCGCGGCGTAGGTGGCCGCGGTGTAGCCCGCGGGACCGGAGCCGATGATGATCAGGTCGCGGATGCCGTCGTGCTCGGCCGGGGGGATCACGGGGTTCACGATCTCCTCCGTCGTCACGGCGGGACCGGGGGTCGGGGAGTCACTCACAGGCGGCACAACCGGAATCGTAGGTCCGGCATTCCGGGACTGCCCCCGACGGGTCAGCCCGCGGCCTGGACGGTGACCTCGCCGATCTCCCCGACGAAGCCGTCGCCGTCCTCGACCAGTCCGGTGATCCAGAGGAGGACGTAGCGGGCCTCGACCGGCTCGTCGAAGCGCAGGTCGGTGGTGCCCTCGAGCGTGCCGGAGGCCGCGGGGTCGAAGCCGGCCAGGTCGCCGGCCGGGGAGTCGGCGGTGCGGATCTCGACGGTCGCGCCGGGGCGGGGCGTGCTGACCGTCACGCCGGCGAGGGACTGCGCGGAGCCGAGGTCGTAGACGATGCCCAGGCCGGACTTGAGGTTGCCGAACGTCGCCGAACCCCGGTAGGTGACGGTGGACCAGGTCGTGGTCGGGTCGCCGTCGTAGGTCAGCGGGACGTCGCCGTCGTTCTCGGGCTGTCCGTCGCCCTCGGGGTCGAAGACATCGGCGTCCTGGATCGTCGTCGCGGGGCCGGCCGGGGCGTCGTCCTCGCCGGATGCGCCGGCGGTGGGCACGCTGATCGACGGCGTGGAGCCCTCGTCGACGGACCCGGCCACCGACAGCAGGCTCGTGCCGACCCACCAGGCCAGCCCGATCACCACGAGCAGCGCCAGGAGGGGCAGGCCGACGACGAGCAGCCGGTGCCGGCCGGCGCCGTCCTCCTCGTCGTCCGCTCCGGTGGAGCCGGTGGGCGGGCCGGTGTAGAGGTCGCCGGGGAGCGGCGCGAACGCGAAGTCGTCGGCCGGCTCGGGCCGGTGACCGGCGTAGGCCCCGCCGGCGGGCGGGACGGAGCGGGCGTCGACGGTGTCGCCGCCGGAGACGACCGGGGCCACGACGGTGTCGCCGGAGCCGGCCGGGCGCAGGGGCGGGACCGGCGGCAGGGTGTCCGGGTGGAGGCGGACGGGCGGCTCGGCGGCCTG
>JBEPZM010000116.1:0-9894 GCA_041640835.1 Blastococcus sp. | reverse complement strand
GGCGACGGCGGCCGCCACCTTGGGGACGACGGCCTCGCGGGCCGCCTCGTATGCGGGTGTGGCTGCCTCGCGGGCCGCCGCCACCCGGGGGCTCATCTGCTCTGCGGCGTACCGACCTGCCTGGGTGGCCGCCACCCCGAGGTGGGTGAAGCCCTCCTGCAGTTCGGCGCCGATGACCTGACCGCGCGTCTTCTTGCGGAACACGAGCTGCACCTCCGAATTGATCGCTTGGCGATCATCCTGCCCGGTCGGGCCGCTGAGCACACCCTCAGCACCCACGCCGGAGGGGCGGAGCGGCTCCGGTGTGGCTAGCGTCGCACCGTGCAGCTCCGGATCTTCACCGAACCGCAGATGGGCGCCACCTACGACGACCTGCTCGCCGTGGCCCGGCGCACCGAGGAGACCGGCTTCGACGCCTTCTTCCGGTCCGACCACTACCTGACCATGGGCGGCGACGGCCTTCCCGGCCCGACCGACGCCTGGCTCACCCTCGCGGGCCTGGCGCGGGAGACCAGCCGCATCCGGCTCGGCACGCTCATGACGGCGGGGACGTTCCGGCTGCCCGGCCCGCTGGCGATCTCCGTCGCCCAGGTCGACCAGATGAGCGGCGGGCGCGTCGAGCTCGGCATCGGCGCCGGCTGGTTCGAGCAGGAGCACACGGCCTACGGCATCCCGTTCCCCTCGCTCGGGGAGCGCTTCGACCGGTACGAGGAGCAGCTGGCGATCATCAGCGGCCTCTGGGGCACCCCGGCGGGAGAGACGTTCGACTTCGCCGGCCGCCACTACCAGGTGGCGGGCTCGCCGGCGCTGCCCAAGCCCGTGCAGGCCGGCGGGATCCCGATCCTGGTCGGCGGCGGCGGGAAGAAGCGCACGCCGCGGCTCGCGGCGCGGTACGCCGCGGAGTTCAACGTGCCGTTCATGTCCGCCGAGGACAACGCACGGCTCTTCGCCGGCGTCCGCGCGGCGTGCGACGAGGCCGGCCGCGACCCGTCGTCCCTGGTCTACAGCTCGGCGCTGGTGCTGTGCGTGGGCAGGGACGACGCCGAGCTCGCCCGCCGCGCGGCCGCCATCGGCCGCGACGTCGACGAGCTGCGGGCGCACGGCGTCGCCGGGACGCCGGCCGAGGCGGTCGACATCCTGGGCCGCTACGCCGAGGTCGGAGCCCAGCGGGTGTACCTGCAGGTGCTCGACCTCTCCGACCTCGACCACCTGGACCTGGTGGCGAGCGAGGTCACGCCGCAGCTCTGACGCCACTGGTCAGGGCCGGCGGCCCCAGGTGAGCGCGTGCATCGGCGTGATCGACGCCGTCCCCAGGTCGGTGAAGCCGTGGCGGGTGAGCAGCTCGTCGTAGGCGGCCCGGGGGAGCAGCTGGTCGTCGATCTGGGCCTCGAAGAACTGGATGCCGCTCATGATCCGGCCGGGGACCGTGCGCAGCCCCTCGTCGGTGTCCGGGAACGGGAAGTCCGAGATCACGAACCAGCCGCCGGGCTCGAGGGCGGCGAGCACGTTCTGCGTGACCCGGTCGATGTCGCGGCACTCGTGCATGGAGATGTTGTTGACGACGAGCGTCGCCGGCCGGTCGAGGGTCATGTCCTCGAGCGCGCTGTGCACCAGCGAGACGCGGTCGGCCACGCCGGCCGCCGCGATCCGCTCACGCGCCCGGTCGATCGAGTGCGCGTCGCCGTCCACGCCGGTCACCGTGCACCGCGGGTAGGTGGTGGCCAGCCGGATCGCACCCAGGCCGGCGCCGCAGGCGGTGTCGACGACGGCGCAGCCCGCGGTGAGCCGCTCGGCCAGCCCGGGCACGCGCTCGAGGCCGCCGGGCACGAGCCGGGTGTAGAACGGCGTGCCCGTGCCGGCGACGGCGGCGATCCACTCCGGGCTGGTGTCCTCCCACCACATGCGCTCGCCGGACGCCAGCGAGGCCTCGAAGCGGGTGAACATCTCCGGCGCCTCGGCGACGCCGAACACCCCGCCGACGAAGGCGGGAGAGGTGGTGTCGAGCAGCAGGGTGGCCATGTGGTCGCCCAGCCGGAAGCCGTCGCCGTCCCGTTCCAGGATGCCGGCGCCGAGCGCCGCCCGGCACCAGACGGCGACGTAGAAGGGATCCATGCCGAGGGCGTCGGCGAGGTCGTCGGCGGTGGCGGGGGAGTCGGCCAGCCGCCGGAGCAGGCCGGTGCGCAGCCCCATCGACACGGTGCGCGCACCCATGTAGCCCGCGACCAGCGACAGCACCTTCGGGGCGGTGTCGGCGAGGGTGGCGGGGCCCTCGGACGGGGTCGCGGGGGTGGGGATGGTCGGCGCGGCGTCGGTGCGGCTGGTGGTCATCGGGAGCTCCAGGAGGAGGGGAGGTGGACGTCCTCGACGCTCCCGCTCCCGCCCGGTCGGCTGCCAGTGCTGGATCTGTACCGGACCGCTACCGGATCTGTACTCCCGCGCCGCCGGCCCTTCCGGCGCGGGAGCAGCGGTCCTACGGTCGGACGGTCCCCGTGGACGGGAGGGGCGCCATGCCCTCGCAGTACGGCCAGTTCTGCCCGGTGGCCAAGGCGATGGAGCTCCTCGACGAGCGCTGGACGCTGCTCGTCGTCCGGGAGCTGATGCTGGGCAGCCGGCACTTCAACGCGCTGCGGCGCGGGGTGCCGCGGATGTCACCGGCGCTGCTGTCCAAGCGGCTGCAGACACTCGTGCGCGCCGGCGTCGTCGAGCGCTGGCAGGAGGGCAACCGGGTCAGCTACCGGCTCACCGAGGCAGGCCGGGAACTCGAACCGATCGTGGAGGCAGTCGGCCGGTGGGGCGTCCGGTGGATCCCGGAGCTCGGAGACGAGGACCTCGATCCGCACCTGCTGCTGTGGGACATGCACCGCAACGTCGACCTCGAGGCAGTTCCCGACGGGCGGACGGTCATCGCCTTCGTCTTCCCGGAGGTGGAGCCGAAGCTGCGGCGCTGGTGGATCGTGGTCACGGGCGAGGGCGTCGACGTGTGCGACGTGGACCCCGGGGATCCGCCCCGGGTGACGGTCGAGTCGAGCCTGCGCGCGCTCACCCGGCTGTGGCGCGGCGACGTCGACTGGGCGACCCTGCAGCGCTCGGGGGAGCTGGTGCTGCACGGCGAGTCGCAGGCGTGCCGGGCCCTGCCGCGCTGGCTCCCGCTGACCGGTCTGGCCGGCACCCCGAGGCCCCGGCACGCGGTGCCCGTCCCGGTCTGATCCGGCGGCGTGCCCCCGGAGTAGCATCGCCCCCGTGACCAGGCGGCTCCTGCTTGCCAGGCCGTGCTGACCCCCAGACCTCCTGTCAGCACGGCGACCCCTCCTGCGTGAGGGGTTTTTTGATGTCCGCCGCCGGTACCAGTCCCCGGGAGCACGAACGATGAGCCAGACGGCCGACCAGCCCAGCGTCGAGCAGACGGCGGGTGACCTGCCCCCGCACCGCTACACGCCCGCGCTGGCCCAGCAGATCGAGCTCTCCTGGCAGGACCGGTGGGAGGCCGAGGGCACGTTCCACACGCCCAACCCCACCGGGCGGCTGAGCGCCGGCTTCGAGCGGGTCGCCGACCGGCCGAAGTTCTTCGCGATGGACATGTTCCCGTACCCCTCGGGTGCCGGCCTGCACGTCGGCCACCCCCTGGGCTACCTGGGCACGGACGTCACCAGCCGGTTCCGCCGGATGGACGGCGACAACGTGCTGCACCCCATGGGCTACGACGCGTTCGGCCTGCCCGCCGAGCAGTTCGCCGTCCAGACCGGGCAGCACCCGCGGGTCACCACCGAGGCCAACATCGCCGCGATCAGCACGCAGCTGCGGCGGCTCGGCGTCGACCACGACCAGCGGCGCACCTTCGCCACGATCGACCCGGGCTACTACAAGTGGACCCAGTGGATCTTCCTGCAGATCTTCGGCTCCTGGTTCGACGAGGACGCGAACAGGGCGCGGCCGATCGAGGAGCTGGTCGCCGAGCTCGACGCGGGCACCCGCGAGCCGGCTGCCGGCACCAACCCGTCGGGCCGGCCCTGGGCCGAGCTGGACGACCGCGAGAAGAAGGCCGTCGTCGACGCGCACCGGCTGGCCTACCTGAACGAGGCGCCGGTGAACTGGTGCCCCGGCCTGGGCACGGTGCTCTCCAACGAGGAGGTCACCGCCGACGGGCGCTCCGAGCGGGGCAACTTCCCGGTGTTCCGGCGCCCGCTCAAGCAGTGGATGATGCGGATCACCGCCTACGCCGACCGGCTGCTCGCCGACCTGGACCGGCTGGACTGGTCGGACTCGCTCAAGCACATGCAGCGCAACTGGATCGGCCGGTCGAGCGGTGCGAAGGTCCGGTTCGCGTGCGGGTCCGAGGCGATCGAGGTCTTCACGACCCGGCCGGACACCCTGTTCGGGGCGACCTACGTGGTCCTGGCGCCCGAGCACCCGCTGGTCGGCGCGCTGACCGCCGACGCGTGGCCCGACGGCACCGACCCGCGCTGGACCGGAGGTGCGGCCACCCCGGCCGAGGCCGTGCGCGACTACCAGCGCCAGGCCTCGCGCCGCTCGGAGCTGGACCGCCAGGACGCCGGCCGCGAGAAGACCGGCGTCTGGCTGGGCGTCACCGCCGTCAACCCGGTCAACGGCCGCGAGCTTCCGGTGTTCATCGCCGACTACGTGCTCACCGGCTACGGCACCGGCGCGATCATGGCGGTGCCCGGCGAGGACACCCGTGACTTCGAGTTCGCCGAGGCCTTCGGGCTGCCCGTCGTCCGCACGGTGCAGCCGCCGGCCGACTTCGAGGGCGGCGCCTGGACCGGCTCCGGGCCGATGATCAACTCGGCGAACGACGAGATCTCCCTGGACGGCCTGGAGAAGGCCGAGGCGATCGCGCGCATCACCGAGTGGCTGGTGCAGCGCGGTGCGGGCGAGGCGACCACCACCTACAAGCTGCGCGACTGGTTGTTCAGCCGGCAGCGCTACTGGGGCGAGCCGTTCCCGATCGTCTACGACGAGGACGACCGCCCGGTCGCCGTCCCGACGTCGATGCTGCCGGTGCTGCTGCCCGAGGTCGACGACTACTCGCCCAAGACCTTCGCCGACGACGACGCCGACTCCGCGCCCGAGCCGCCGCTGTCCCGCGCCACCGAGTGGACGACGGTCACCCTCGACCTGGGTGACGGGCCGAAGGAGTACCGCCGCGAGACCAACACGATGCCCAACTGGGCCGGGTCGTGCTGGTACTACCTGCGCTACCTGGACCCGGGCGACGACGAGCGGATGGTCGACCCCGAGCTCGAGCGGTACTGGATGGGCCCGCGCGAGCCCGGCGACACCGGCGGCGTGGACCTCTACGTCGGCGGCGTCGAGCACGCGGTGCTGCACCTGCTGTACGCCCGCTTCTGGCACAAGGTGCTGCACGACCTGGGCCACGTCTCCAGCGAGGAGCCGTTCCGCCGGTTGATCAACCAGGGGTACATCTCGGCCTACGCCTACACCGACGAGCGGGGCTTCTACGTGCCCGCCGCCGAGGTCGTGGAGAAGGACGGGCAGTTCCTCTTCGAGGGCAAGCCGGTCAACCGCGAGTACGGGAAGATCGGCAAGAGCCTCAAGAACATGGTCACGCCGGACGAGATGATCGGCGCCTACGGGGCCGACACCTTCCGCGTGTACGAGATGTCGACCGGCCCGCTGGAGCAGTCCCGGCCCTGGGAGACCAAGGCCGTCGTCGGCTCCCAGCGGCTGCTGCAGCGGATCTGGCGGGTCGTCGTCGACGAGCAGACCGGTGCGGTCCGCGCGGCCGACGACGTCGAGCCCGCCGAGCCCACCCTGCGCGCCCTGCACCAGGCCATCGACGGCGTCCGCGACGGCTACACGACCCTGCGGTTCAACATCGCCATCGCGCGGATCACCGAGCTGACCAACCACCTGACCCAGGCCTACGGCGCGTCGTCGCCGGTGCCGCGGGCCGTGGCCGAGCAGCTGGTGCTGCTGGTGGCGCCGCTCGCCCCGCACCTGGGGGAGGAGCTGTGGTCGCGGCTGGGGGCCGAGGGCTCGGTGGCCTGGGCGCCGTTCCCGACCGCCGATCCGCGCTGGCTGGTCGAGGACACCGTCCAGGTCGCGGTCCAGGTGAACGGCAAGGTCCGCTCGCAGGTCACCGTGCCGGCCGACGCCGACGCCGCCGCGCTGGAGGCCGCCGCCCGCGCGGACGAGAAGATCGCCGCGTACCTCGACGGCGCCACGATCCGCCGCGTGATCGCCGTCCCGGGGCGCCTGGTCAACTTCGTGGTGGGCTGAAAAGGGATTGTGCCCGGCGGTAGAACGGACGGGTGACCACCACCGCGCTCCGGCTGCTCGAGCTCGGCCCTGACGACGACGCCTTCGCGGCCTGGTGCGACGTCTGGGCCGCCGCCGAGCTCGCCGACCGGCCGGACGAGGCACCCCGCCCGCCCAGCGAGCACATCGTCCTGGGCCGGCAGCTGCTCGAGCCAGGTACCTCGCGCGACGGCACGCACCGCGCCGCCGTGCTGGGCGGCGAGGTCGTCGGCGCGCTGCGGCTGATCCACCCCCTGCGCGACAACACGACCGTGACCTTCGTCGACCTCGCCGTGCACCCGGCGCACCGGCGGCGGGGGATCGGCGGTGCCCTCCTGGCCGAGGCGCTGACGCTGGCCGCGGCCGCCGGGCGGAGCGAGCTCATCTCCGAGATCGACGAGCCGGGTCCGGACACCGCCGGGCGCCTGTTCGCGCTCCGGCACGGCTGGGCGTGCGACCTGCTGGAGACCCGCCGCGACCTGGTCCTCCCGGCCGACGAGGCGCGCCTCTCGGCCGTGGAGGCGGAGGCCCGGCAGGCGTCCCGCGGCTACGACCTGGTCACCTGGCGGGACCGGACGCCGGACGCGCTCGTGGCCGACCGCGCGCTCCTGGAGGAGCGGATGAGCACCGATGCCCCGCACGGGGACATGCCGGTGGAGGCCGAGCGCTGGGACGCCGACCGGATCCGCGAGATCGAGGACCTGAACGTGGCGCGCGGGCGGACGGTGCTCTCCGCCGGCGCGGTGCGGGACGGGCGGCTGGTCGCCTTCACCGATCTGCACGTGTCGCTGGCCCGGGCGGAGCACGCGCGCCAGGGCGCGACGCTGGTGCTGCGCGAGCACCGGGGCCACCGGCTGGGTGCGCTGATCAAGGCGGCGGCGCTCCGCGACCTCGCGGCGGCGTTCCCGCAGACGCGGCGGATCACCACCTACAACCTGGAGGGCAACGCCCCCATGGTGGCGGTCAACACCGCACTCGGGTTCCAGCCGGCCGGGCAGCTCTCCATGTGGTCCACGCGGCTGCCCGCGGGAGGTCGTCCGGGGTGACCGCCGCGGTCAGCCGGCGGTCGCGGGCACGCCGGCCAGCACGGCCCGCATCGCCGCCTCGACCGGGTCGATCGCCTCGGCCACCGGGACGTCCCGGCCGAGCTCGGCCGCGAGCGAGGTGACCCCGGCGTCCGGGATGCCGCACGGCACGATCGAGCCGAACGCGCCCAGGTCGGGATCGCAGTTGAGGGCGAAGCCGTGCATCGTGACGCCGCGGGCGACGCGGATGCCGATCGCCGCGACCTTCCGTTCGGGCCGGAAGCCGGAGCCCGGCTCGTCGGCGGGCAGCCACACACCGCTGCGCCCCTCGACCCGGCCGGCGGTCACCCCGAGCCCGGCGCAGACGTCGATGAGCGCACCTTCGAGCCGGCGCACGTAGGCGACGACGTCGACGGGGTCGGGCAGCGCGACGATCGGATAGCCCACCAGCTGCCCGGGGCCGTGCCAGGTGATCTTCCCGCCGCGGTCGACGTCGACCACCGGAGTGCCGTCCACCGGCCGCTCGGAGGCCTCGGTGCGCTTGCCGGCGGTGTAGACCGACGGGTGCTCGAGCAGCAGCAGCGTGTCCGGACCCTCGCCGGCCACCCGCCGCGCGTGCAGCTCGCGCTGCATCTCCCAGGCCTGCTCGTACGGGACGACGCCTGCCCGGATCACCTGCAGCTCGGTCATGGGTCCAGCCTAGGCCTGCAGCCGGTGCAGGACCGCCCGCGCGGCCCGGGCGCCGCCGGCCATCGCACCCTGGATGGACGGGGTGTCGCGGTGGTCCCCGCCGACGAACAACCCGTCCCCGAGGTCGACGTCGCGACGCAGCAGCAGCGGCGGCACAGCTGCGGGTTGGGCGCGCGGGACCGTGACGCTGGTCAGGTGGGCCAGGTCGCTGGGGGCGACGCCGTGGGCCCGCGCGATCTCCTCGCGCACGTCGGCTTCCCGGGTCGGGGCCAGGGTGGAGCTGGCGACCAGCGCCCGTCCGTCGGGGCTGTAGCGGGGCTGGGCGTCGGTCAGGACGACGCTGTTCACGAGCTGCCCGCCGGGCCGGCCGAGGACCAGGAGCGGCTCGTCCCACGGCGAGCCGGGCAGCACGTGCAGGTGCGTGGTGACCTGCCGCGGCGCGGAGGCGGTCAGCCCGGGCACCAGGCCGGCCGCCGTCGTCGGATCCGTGGCGACGACGACGGCGTCGGCGGTGAGCCGGCCCGCGTCGGTCTCCACACCGGACCCCGAGACGGCGGTGACCCGGCAGCCGAGGTGCAGCGCGCCGGCGGGGAGCCGGCCGGCCAGCTGCTCGCCCACCGACTGCATGCCACGGGCCGGCAGCCCGATGCGTCCCCGGACGAAACTCCGCCACAGCAGGTCCAGGTAGCGGCTGGAGGTCTCCAGCCGGTCCTCGAGCAGCACGCCGGCGAGGAACGGCCGGAGGAAGCGCTCGAGCACCGTCCCGTCCAGGCCGGCCCGCCGGAGCCTCTCGGCCGCGGTGCGCTCCGGGGCGGCGAGCAGCCGCGGCACCGGCAGGTAGCCCGCGCGCAGCGAGAAGGCGACCAGCGCGGCCTTCTCGCGCAGCGACCCGATCGGCGCGGTCGCCGTCCCGGGCAGCGACAGCGGCCGGCTGCGGGGGTCGACGACGGCGGAGTGCCGACCGTCGACCCACACCCGCGCGCCGGTGAGGAAGAAGCCAAGGTCCAGGGCCGCGAGATCGAGGTCGGCGACCCGGGGGTAGCCGGTGTTCAGCACCTGGAAGCCGCGGTCGACGACGAAGCCGTCGATCCGCTCGGTGGCCAGCCGCCCACCGACGTGCCCGGCGCCCTCCACGACGTGGACGTCGCACCCGGCGGCCGCCAGGCGGGTGGCGGCGGAGAGACCCGCCAGGCCTGCGCCGACCACCACGACCTCAGCCCGCGCCGGCACCGTCACCGCCCCACGGTAGCCAGGGGACCGGCCGTCCACCTGTGGACGACGGGAACGGCGACGCCGCGGAACTGCCTACGGTGCCGGGCATGTCCGCAGCCGAGCAGGTCGCCGTCCCGCCCGTCGTCCCCGGCTACACGTGCGAGGAGCCGCTGGGCCGCGGCGGCTCCGGCGAGGTGTGGCGGGCCGTGCCCCGTCGTGGCGGCCCGGCGGTGGCGATCAAGGTGCTGGTCGAGGGGGAACCGCAGCGGCAGGCGCGGGAGGCCGCGCTGCTCGGGGAGCTCGACCACCCCCATCTGGTGCGGCTGGTCGAGGTCGTCCACCAGCCGCGCCGCGGCGGGGCACCCCGGGTGGCGCTCGTCCTCGACCTGCTCGAGGGCGGCAGCCTGGCGGCGCTGCTGGCGGTGCGCGGGCGGCTGAGCCCCGGAGAGGTCGTGACTGTGTGCGCCCCGGTCGCCGCAGCCCTGGCCCACGTCCACGGGCACGGCGTCGTCCACGGCGACCTCTCGCCCGGCAACATCGTGTTCACGGCGGAGGGTCGTCCGGTGCTCACCGACCTCGGCGTCGGGCGGATCGTCGGCGAGACGGCCGCCGCGGAGGTCACGCCCGCCTACGTCGACCCCGCGGTGGCGCGCGGCGCGGCACCCGGCCCGGCCTCCGACAGATCGGAAGA
>JBEPZM010000115.1:0-9978 GCA_041640835.1 Blastococcus sp. | reverse complement strand
GACCGGCGGAGCGGCCGGCGGCACGCTCGCCGACGCACCGGCAGCACGCTGGCTCCCCGTGGTGGGGATCGCCTGGGTGCCGGTGGCCGGGACCGCCCGATCGGCGGTGCCCGCCTGTGCGCCGGCACCGGGGATCGCGTGCGTCCCCGTGTCGGTGGTCGGCGCCGGGGCGGCAGCGGCTCCGGCCGCGGGAGCCCCAGCGGCGGCGGGCGCCTCGTCGTTGCGGGATCCGGTGCGCACCGAACCGTCGGGCCGGTCGCTCATGCCAGTCTCCCCATCGCCTGCGGCACGGACCGCTCCCTCGCGACCGGCGCCCGGGCGACACTCGCGCGCGCCCGGGCTCCGATCACATCGTCACCTGACGTCACCCTAGGCCGACGGCTCGTCGTTGTCCGTCGTACGGGCGATCGCCACGATGGACACGTCCTCCGGCAAGTTCATGAGCTTGACGCCCATGGTCGCGCGGTCCTTGTTGTGCCGCACCCCGTTGACCGGCGTCCGGATGACGCCGCCACCGGAGGTGATGGCGTAGAGCTCGTCCCCGAGGGTGACGGCGAGGGCACCGACCAGCGCACCCTTGCGGGCCTTCGGGTCGGCGGTGAGCACGCCCTTACCGCCACGACCCTGGTTCGGGTAGTTCTCGATCCCGGTGCGCTTGGCGAAGCCGCGCTCGGTGGCGACGAGGACGTCGACGCCCTCCTGCACCACCATCAGCGACAGCAGCCGGTCGTCGTCGGACAGCGCGATGCCGCGCACGCCCTCGGTGGCCCGGCCCATCGGGCGCAGTGCGGTGTCGTCGGCGGTGAACCGGATCGACATCGCCTTGCGGGTGACCAGCAGCAGGTCGGACTCGCTGTCGATCAGCGCCGCACCGACCAGCTCGTCGTTGTCGCGCAGGTTGATGGCGATGACGCCGCCCTGGCGCGGGGAGTCGAAGTCGGTCAGCCGGGTCTTCTTGACCTGCCCGCGGGCGGTGGCGAGGACCAGGAACGGCGCGACCGTGTAGTCCTTGATCTGCATGACCTGGGCGATCTTCTCGTCCGGCTGGAACGCGAGGATGTTCGCCACGTGCTGGCCGCGGGCCGTGCGGTTGGCCTCCGGCAGCTCGTAGGCCTTGGACCGGTAGACACGGCCCTTGTTCGTGAAGAACAGGATCCAGTCGTGGGTGGAGCCCACGAAGAAGTGGTCGACGATGTCGTCCTGCTTGAGGGCCGCGCCCATCACGCCCTTGCCGCCACGGCGCTGCGAGCGGTAGAGGTCGCTCTTGGTCCGCTTGGCGTACCCGGTTCGGGTGATGGTGACGACGACCTCCTCCTCCGCGATGAGGTCCTCCATCGACACGTCGCCCTCGTTCGCCACGAACTGGGTGCGGCGGTCGTCGCCGTACTTCTCGACGATCTCGGCGAGCTCGTCCTTGATGATCTGCCGCTGACGCAGCGGCTTGTCGAGGATGTCGAGCAGGTCGGCGATGCGGGCCTCGATCTCGGCCAGCTCGTCGAGGATCCGCTGACGCTCGAGTGCGGCGAGCCGGCGCAGCTGCAGGTCGAGGATCGCGACTGCCTGGATCTCGTCGACGTCGAGCAGCTCCATCAGGCCGGAGCGCGCCTCCTCGGCCGAGGGGCTGCGACGGATGAGGGCGATGACGTCGTCGAGGTGGTCGAGCGCCTTGCCGTAGCCGCGCAGGATGTGTGCGCGCTCCTCGGCCTTGCGCAGCCGGTACCGGGTCCGCCGCTGGATGACCTCGATCTGGTGGTTCACGTACTCGCGGATGAGCTCGTCCAGGCGCAGCGTGCGGGGCACGCCGTCGACGATCGAGAGCATGTTGCAGCCGAAGGTGGTCTGCAGCTGGGTGTGCTTGTAGAGGTTGTTCAGCACGACCTTGGCGACGGCGTCGCGGCGCAGCGTGAAGACCAGCCGGCGGCCCACGCGGTCGCTGGACTCGTCGGCGATCTCGCTGATGCCGGTCAGCCGGCCTTCCTTGACCGCCTCGGCGATGGACTCGGCCAGGTTATCCGGGTTCACCTGGTAGGGCAGCTCGGTGCAGACCAGCTGCACCCGGCCGCGGGAGTCCTCCTCGACGGTGATGACGGCGCGCATGCGCACCGAGCCGCGGCCGGTGCGGTAGGCGTCCTCGATGCCCTGCCGGCCGACGATCAGGCCGTGGGTCGGGAAGTCGGGGCCCTTGACCCGCTCCATGCACGCGGCGAGGGACTCCTCGGCCTCCGCGTCCGGGTGGTCGAGCACCCAGAACACCGCCTCCGCGATCTCGCGCAGGTTGTGCGGCGGCATGTTGGTGGCCATGCCGACGGCGATGCCGGCGGACCCGTTGATCAGCAGGTTGGGGATGCGTCCGGGCAGGACCAGGGGCTCCTGGTTCTTGCCGTCGTAGTTGGGCTGGAAGTCGACGGTGTCCTCGTCGATGTCCCGGAGCATCTCCATGGCCAGCGGGGTGAGCCGGGCCTCGGTGTACCGCATGGCCGCGGCCGGGTCGTTGCCCGGCGAGCCGAAGTTGCCCTGCCCGTCGATGAGCGGGTACCGCATCGACCACGGCTGGGCCAGCCGCACGAGGGCGTCGTAGATCGAGCTGTCGCCGTGCGGGTGGTAGTTACCCATCACCTCACCGACGACGCGGGCGCACTTGACGTAGCTGCGGTCGGGGCGGAAGCCCTGGTCGAACATCGCGTACAGGACGCGGCGGTGGACCGGCTTCAGGCCGTCGCGCACCTCGGGGAGGGCGCGGCCGACGATCACGCTCATCGCGTAGTCGATGTAGCTCCGCTGCATCTCCTGCTGGAGATCGACCGGTTCGACGCGGTCGCGGGGAGGGGTCTCGGTCACGGTTCAGGTCTCCACAGGTGGGTGCACAGAGGTGGACAAGTTCGCGGTTCGGCGGGGCCCGGCAAGGGGCCGGGACTACACGTCGAGGAAGCGGACGTCGCGCGCGTTGCGGGTGATGAAGCTGCGGCGGGCCTCGACGTCCTCGCCCATCAGCACGCTGAACAGCTCGTCGGCGGCGGCCGCGTCGTCCAGGGTGACCTGGAGCAGCACCCGGCTCTCCGGGTTCATCGTGGTCTCCCAGAGCTCGGTCGCGTTCATCTCGCCGAGGCCCTTGAACCGCTGGATGGCGTCGTCCTTGGGCAGCTTGCGGCCGGCCTCGGCACCGGCCTTGAGGACGGCGTCGCGCTCGCGGTCGGTGTAGACGTACTCGTCACCGAACTTGCCGCCCCACTTGATCTTGTAGAGCGGCGGCTGCGCGAGGTAGACGTAGCCCCCCTCGACCAGCGGCCGCATGAAGCGGAACAGCAGGGTCAGCAGCAGGGTGCGGATGTGCTGGCCGTCGACGTCGGCGTCGGCCATCAGCACGATCTTGTGATAGCGCAGCTTGCTGACGTCGAACTCGTCGTGGATGCCCGTGCCGAACGCGGTGATCATCGACTGGACCTCGTTGTTCTTGAGGACCCGGTCGATGCGCGCCTTCTCGACGTTGATGATCTTGCCGCGGATGGGCAGGATCGCCTGGAACATCGAGTCGCGGCCGGACTTGGCCGAGCCGCCGGCCGAGTCGCCCTCGACGATGTAGATCTCGGAGGCGCGCGGGTCGGTCGAGCGGCAGTCGGCCAGCTTGCCCGGCAGCGAGTTGTTGCTCAGCAGGTTCTTGCGGGCCAGCTTGCGGGCGTCCTGCGCCGCGCGCCGGGCGCGCGCCGCCGACGAGGCCTTGTTGATGATCGTCTTGGCCTCGGTCGGGTTGGCCTCGAACCAGTGCTGGATCTGCTCGTTGCAGACCTTCTGGACGAAGCCCTTGACCTCGGTGTTGCCGAGCTTGGTCTTGGTCTGGCCCTCGAACTGGGGGTCGCCGAGCTTCACCGAGATGATCGCGGCCAGGCCCTCGCGGATGTCCTCACCCGTGAGCTTCTCGTCCTTGGTCTTGAAGAGCTTCTTCTCCTCGGCGTACCGGTTCACGATGGAGGTCAGCGCCGCGCGGAAGCCCTCCTCGTGCGTGCCGCCCTCGTGCGTGTTGATGACGTTGGCGAACGTGTAGACCGACTCCGAGTAGGCCTCGGACCACTGCATGGCGACGTCGATGGACATCGGCATGTCGTTCTTGCCGACGCCGTCGGCGGCGAAGCTGATGACCGACTTGTGGATCGGCGACTTCTTGGCGTTGATGTGGTCGACGTAGTCGACGAGGCCCGCGTCGTACCGGTAGGTGATCTCGGTCGGCTCGAAGCCCTCGTCCTCGTGCCCGGCCTCGACGGCCACCTCGGCGACCGAGGTCTCGTCGGCCAGGCCCGTCTCGACCTTGCTGCGGCCGGGCCGCTCGTCGCGGAGGACGATGGTCAGGCCCTTGTTGAGGAAGGCCATCTCCTGCAACCGGCGGTTGATCGTGTCGAACGAGTAGGTCGTCGTCTCGAAGATGGCGTCGTCGGCCCAGAAGGTGATCGCGGTGCCGCGCTTCTTCGTCGGGCCGACCTCCACGAGGGGGCCGGGCTTGGCGTAGTCGTAGCGCTGCGTCCACTCGGTTCCCCGGGTCCAGACCTGGACGTCCAGCCGGGTGGACAGGGCGTTGACGACGGTGACGCCGACGCCGTGCAGACCGCCGGAGACGCCGTAGCTCTTGCCGTCGAACTTCCCGCCCGCGTGCAGGGTGGTCATGATCACCTCGACGGCGGGCCGCTTCTCCACCGGGTGCTCGTCCACCGGGATGCCACGGCCGTTGTCCTCGACCCGGACCCCGCCGTCGGCCAGCAGCGTGACGTGGACCCGGTCGGCGTGCCCGCCCAGCGCCTCGTCGACGGAGTTGTCGACGACCTCCCAGACCATGTGGTGCAGGCCACGCTCACCGGTGGACCCGATGTACATACCGGGGCGCTTCCGGACCGCCTCGAGGCCTTCGAGGACGGTGATCGAACTGCCGGAGTAGGCGTTCTCGGTCTGCGGTGCTGCGACCACGGGGGGCCTTCCTTTCGCGCAACCGGCACGCGCTCCCCCGGTGTTCACGGGGGATGACGCGCAGAACGGCACTGGGCCCCTCGGGGCGCAGGACGGCGCTGGGCCGGTTGCTGGCGGTTTCTGCTCCCGAGGATACCGGGTCGACCGACAGGAATGCCGCCGTCCACGCCCTGACGTCGTGTCTGACGCCCAACGGGGGCCTGCGCCACCACCCGTGCTGCCCCCGCTATCGACACGCCGTCCTCGGGCGGCTCACGGGTGGAGCGCCTTCAGGCCGCTGGTCCTCGGCCCCGTCCGGAGGCTCGGCGCGAGCGTGCGAGCGGTGAGGGGGACGGGGTCCTTCCTCAGTTCTTGGGGCCTGCCGGCCGGTCGCCGCTGAGGTTCTGGGGGTCGAACGACGCCGGCTGCGCGCCCGTCCGGCGGTTCACCAGCACGGTCACCACCCACAGGACGACGCCGATCGCCAGCAGGATCCCGGCGATCCGGTACTGCTCCGCGGGGCGCCCCGCGAGCGGGGTGGCGAGATAGCCGCAGGCCAGCGCGCCCACGACCGGCAGCACCGTGGGGGTGCGGAAGTGGTCGGCGTCGACGTGGTCCTTGCGGAGCACCAGCACCGCGACGTTGACCACGGTGAAGACCAGCAGCAGGAGCAGGGCGGTGGTGCCGCCGAGGGCCGGGACCGCCCCGACGAAGGTGATCAGCCCGAAGGCCAGCGCGGTGGTGAACAGGATCGCCGTCGTCGGCGTGCGGCGTCGGGGGTGCACCCGTCCCAGCAGCGGCGGCAGCACCCGCTCCCGGCTCAGCCCGTAGACCAGCCGGCTGGCCATGAGCATGTTGATCAGGGCCGAGTTGGCGACGGCGAACATCGTGATGACGCCGAACAGCCCGATCGGGAAGCCGGGTGCGCCGGCCTCGACCACCTGCAGCAGCGGGGTGTCGCCCTCGCTGAGCCGCTCCGGCGGAACCAGCGCGATCGCCGAGATCGACACCAGCACGTAGATGACGCCGGTGGCCACGAGCCCGGCCAGCAGCACCCGCGGGAAGATCTTCCGCGGCTCCTTGCACTCCTCGGCCATGTTGACCGAGTCCTCGAACCCGACCATCGCGAAGAACGCCAGCCCGGTCGCGGCGATGACGCCGCCGATCGTCGACCGCTCGCCGGTGTCGAACTCCGTGACCCGCGAGAAGTCGCCGTCCCCACCACCGAGGGCCCAGACGCCGACGCCGATGACGATCAGCAGGCCGGTCAGCTCCACGCAGGTGAGGACGACGTTGGCCTTGACGCTCTCGCCGACGCCGCGGTGGTTGACCAGGGCCACCAGCGACATGAACGCCAGCCCGATGAGCGTGATGCCGAGGCCGTCGCCCAGGTCGAGGTCGAAGACGCTGGCGAAGTTCGCGCTGAACGCACGGGCCGCGGTCGACGCGGACGTGATGCCCGAGCTCATCACCGCGAAGGCCACGAGGAACGTCAGGAAGTGCACGCCGAAGGCCTTGTGCGTGTACAGCGCAGCACCTGCGGCCTGCGGGTACTTCGTCACCAGCTCCAGGTAGCTGAACGCGGTGACCAGCGCGACGAGGAAGGCGACCAGGAACGGCAGCCAGACGACGCCGCCCACCTCGGCGGCCACCTGGCCGGTGAGCGCGTAGATCCCGGTGCCCAGGACGTCGCCGACGATGAACAGCAGCAGCAGACCCGGGCCCATGACCCGCTTGAGCGCCGGCTGGCCGTCGGGTGTGCGCTCGTCGGTGGTGGTGTCGGCCATCGGGCCCTCCGAGGGGGAAGCGGTGCGGGGCGGCCGCCGGCGGCCGCGTCGATCGTCCTGCGCGACCTGCGCCTCCGCGATTCGAGCGCCCCGGCCGGAGAACGCCGACACTCGGCCGCATGCCCACCCCGGATGCGAAGCTCTGCCTGGTCACGGGCGCGACCGGCTACATCGGCGGGCGGCTGGTGCCCGAGCTCCTGGCGGCGGGGCACCGCGTGCGGGTGATGACCCGCAACCCCGACCGGATCCGGGACCACCCGTGGGCCGCAGCGGTCGAGGTGGCCCGCGCGGACGCGACGGACGCCGCCCAGGTCGCGGCCGCCTGCTCCGGGGTCGACGTCGTCTACTACCTGATCCACGCACTCGGCGCCGGGCCGGCGTTCGAGGAGACCGACCGCCGCACCGCGCGGGTCATGGCGGACGCGGCGCGCACCGCGGGCGTCGGCCGGCTGGTCTACCTCGGGGCGCTGCGCCCCCAGGACGAGGAGCTCTCCCCGCACCTGCGCTCGCGGACCGAGGTCGCCGACATCCTGCTGGACTCCGGCGTCCCGACGGCCGTGCTGCGCGCGGCGGTGGTGCTCGGTTCGGGGTCGGCCTCGTTCGAGATGCTGCGGTACCTGACCGAGCGGCTGCCCGTGATGGTCACCCCGCGCTGGGTGCACAGCCGCATCCAGCCGATCGCCGTCCGGGACGTGCTGCGCTACCTCGTCGGCAGCGCCACCCTGCCCGCCGAGGTGCACCGGTGCTTCGACGTCGGCGGGCCCGACGTCCTGAACTACGCCGAGATGATGCAGCGGTACGCGGAGGTCGCCGGCCTGCCGCGGCGCCGGATCCTGCCGGTGCCGCTGTTCAGCCCCTCGCTGTCCAGCCACTGGGTCGGCCTGATCACGCCGGTGCCGGCCGGGATCGCCCGCCCCCTGGTGGAGTCGCTGCGCAACACGGTGGTCTGCAGCGAGCACGACATCGCCGAGTACGTGCCGGATCCGCCCGAGGGGCTGCTCGGCTTCGACGAGGCGGTCGGGCTGGCGGTGCAGCGGGTGCGCGACTCCGCCGTCGCCACCCGGTGGGCCTCGGCGTCGGTGCCCGGCGCTCCGTCGGACCCGCTGCCGACCGACCCCGACTGGGCCGGCGGCAGCCTCTACGTCGACGACCGGACCCGGTCGACCGGTGCCGATCCCGCCGCCGTCTGGCGGATCGTCGAGGGCATCGGCGGCGGGCGCGGCTGGTACTCGTTCCCGCTGGCGTGGCAGGTGCGCGGGCTCCTGGACCGGGCGGTCGGCGGGGTCGGGCTGCGCCGCGGCCGCCGGGACCCCGACCGGCTCTACGCCGGCGACGCCCTCGACTTCTGGCGGGTGGAGGAGCTCGAGCGCGGCCGGCTGCTGCGGCTGCGCGCCGAGATGCGGATCCCGGGGCTCGCCTGGCTGGAGTTCCACGTGGAACACGAGGCCGGGACGACGACGCTGCGGCAGCGGGCCACCTTCGCGCCGCACGGCCTGGCCGGGCACGCCTACTGGTGGGCGGTCGCGGCGTTCCACGGCATCGTCTTCGGCAACATGGTGAAGGGCATCACCCGCGCGGCGGAGGACGGCTAGACGAGCAGCTGGGCTGTGGCGAGCTCCCGGTAGAGCGGGCTGCTGTCCACCAGCTCGGCATGCGTGCCGCGGGCGACCACCCGGCCCTGGTCGAGCACCACGATCTGGTCGCTGTCGAGCACGGTGGACAGCCGGTGCGCGACGACGAGGAGCGCCCGGTCGGCCGAGGCGGCGGCGAGCGTCTGCCGCAGCAGGCCCTCGTTGCGGGCGTCGAGGCTGGCGGTCGGCTCGTCGAGGAGCAGCAGCTCGGGCCGGGCCAGCAGCGACCGGGCGATCGCCAGGCGCTGGCGCTCGCCACCTGACAGCAGCACGCCCTCGTCGCCGACCAGCACGTCCAGCCCACGCGGCGAGCGGCGGACCACCTCGGTCAGTCCCACGTCGGCGAGCACCGCCCACAGCTCGGGGTCCGTGGCGTCCGGGCGGGTGAGCAGCAGGTTGTCCCGCACGCTGCCGGCCAGCACCGGTGCCTCCTGCTCGACGTAGCCGAGCCGGGCCCGCAGGGCCGCCCGCGGCAGCTCCCGGACGTCGGTGCCGGACCAGCGGAGCGCGCCGCCGGACACCGGGTAGAAGCCCTCGATCAGCGCCAGGATCGTCGACTTCCCCGCACCCGACGGGCCGACCAGCGCCACCCGGCTGCCGGCGGCCACCTCGAAGGAGACGCCCTGCAGCACCGGCGTCCCGTCGGGGTAGGCGAACGAGACGTCGTCCAGCTCCAGCAGGGGCGCACCGGCCCGCGGGGCGGCCGCGGCCGCGCGTTCGGGGCGGTCGTCGCGCTCCGGCTCCAGCGCCAGGATCTCCTGGATCCGGCCCAGCGCCCCCAGTCCGGTCTGCAGCTGCGTCCACGCCGAGATGGCGTGACCCAGGGGCATGACCAGCAGGAACAGGTACAGGATGAAGGCGACGAGGGACGCCACGGTGATCGAGCCGTTGGCGACCCGGTAGCCACCGACGCCGAGCACGGCGAGGAACGCGCCCTGGATGGCGATCGACCCCGCCGGCGCGACCAGCGCCTCCAGCCGCGCGACCCGCACGCCGGCCTCGAAGGCGCGCCGGGCGCTGCCCCCGACCGCCGTGACCTCGCGGGCGGTGGCGCCGCTGGCCCGGATGGTGCGGACCGCGGACAACGCGCGCTCCACGGCCGCCGTCATCGCGCCGACCTCCTCCTGCGCCTGCCGCGACGCGCGCTTCACGCCGCGGGAGGCCAGGACGGCGACGGTCAGCCCGGTGCCGACCGCCAGCAGCGTTACCAGCAGCAACCAGACGTCGACCAGCGCCATCGCGACCACCGCGCCGACGCCGAGCACCGCCGAACCGGCCACGTCGACGACGCCCGAGGTGACCGTCGCCCGCAGCAGCGTGGTGTCCGCGCCGACGCGCGACATCAGGTCGCCGGTCCGCCGCCGGTCGTACTCCGCCACGGGCAGCCGCAGCAGCCGATCGGCCAGCAGCTGCCGCGTGGTCAGGACGACGCCCTCCGCGGTGCGCTGCAGCAGGTACTGCTGGAAGGCCCCCAGCGCCGAGGCGGCCAGCAGCACGACGACCAGCACGGAGACCGCCGGCAGCAGCGGCTCCCCCGAGCCGACGACGTCGATGACGCGTGCGACCAGCGCGGGCTGGGCCAGCGCACCGGCCGCGGCCACCAGCGACAGCGCCGCCGCCCCGGCCAGCGC
>JBEPZM010000114.1:0-10015 GCA_041640835.1 Blastococcus sp. | reverse complement strand
GAGCCGGTCGAGCGTGGCCGCGAGGGCCACCAGCCGGGCGCGCAGCCGCGGGCCGTCCTCGTGCACGGCGCGGACGTCGTCGAGGACGGTGCGCAGGCCCGCGACGAGGTCGCTCTGCGCCTCGTCGTCCAGCGGGCCGTCGAGGACCACCGCCATCCACGACTCGGCGAGGGCGTCGGGGCCGCAGCCCTCCGGGGTGCCGCTGTCGCAGAAGGCGAGCAGCCGACCGCGCAGGTCGCGGCGGACCACGAGCACCGGGTGCACCACGTGCGCGATGGCGACGCCCTGCCGCACGACCTCGGCGGTGACGGAGTCGACGAGGAAGGGCATGTCGTCGGTCGCCAGCCGCAGGACGGCCTCCCCGTCGGGCGACCGGACGACGTCCACGAGCACCGCGCCGGCGGGGCGGGTCCGGGCGGCGGTGACGTGGCCGAGCGCCAGGGCGGCGAGCTCGCGCGGCGCGCGGCCGAGCACCTCGGCCGAGGGCTCGCTCCAGTAGTAGCGGCGCAGCAGCGCCGGGACGTCGTCGGCGGTGCAGCCCGCGGGGTACTCCGCGTCCGGACCGAGCTCGTCGACCGCCGTCCGGGCGGCCTGCTCGAGGAGCCGCCGCTTCTCCTCGCGGGCGGCCTCCAGGGCGGCCAGCTCGGTCAGGGAGCCGGGGGTGCTCGCCATGTCCCGGACGCTACTGCGCCCCGGGAGCCCCGGCCCGGCGACGCGGGGTCAGCGGTCCAGGACCTGGTCGGCCGCCCACCCGGCGATGGCGAGGATGAGGCCGCCGATGACCGCGGTGCCGAAGCCGTCGATGGTGAGCCGGTCGGTGATCGCCGCCGTCAGCCCGAGCAGCGCGGCGTTGACGACCAGCAGGAACAGGCCCAGCGTCAGCAGCACGAAGGGCAGCGACAGCAGCCGCAGCACCGGGCCGGCGATCGCGTTGACGATGCCGAAGATCAGCCCGATCCACAGGTAGGTGCCGTACTCGCCGAGCGGCCCGTCCGGATTCGGGTCGACGTCGAGGCCGGGGAGCACGTCGAAGTAGGTCAGTCCGTAGAAGACCGCTCCGAGGATGACCACCTTCAGCAGGAACTTGATCACGGCGGCGACGCTAGCGGTCGGCGACGCCCGACTGGGGGACATCGCGTCATCTGGCTGTGTCTAGCTCTGCGTCTAGACGCCGCCAGACAGCCCTCGACGACGGCAGGATCCTGGCGTGACCTCCTCCGGCCGGGAACTCCTGCTGCGTACGCCGATCTGGGGGCGGGTGTGGGTGACGGTGTTCCCGGCCCTGCTCGCCGGCTTCCTCGTGCTCGTCGTGCGCCCCGACGAGGCGGCCGTGTGGGCAGGAGGTGCCGTCGCCGTGGTCCTGGCGGCCCTGCTCGCCTGGCGTCTCGCCCGCCTCGCGGTCATCGGCTCCGCGGACGGCGGCCTGGTCGTCCGCAACCACTGGCACGACCGGACGCTGCACCGGGACGACGTCGCCGAGGTCGACGTTGCCCGGAGAGCAGGCGGGTCCAACCACTCGGTCCGGCTGCTGCTGCGGGACGGTTCCACCGTGCGGCTGGAGGTCACCGAGACCCCGTTCGCCGGCCCCTTCCGCGGCCGGCTGGCGCGCCAGGCCGACAATGTCCGTTCCTGGGCCACCCAGACGCCTCGGCCGTACCGCTGACCACTCGCGACACGCGCTAGGTCGTTCTACCGATGTCTAGGGCGGGCGCTAGACGACGGCATAGCGTGCTCGACATGGATCCCGTGCGGAACCCCTACGCCCCGGGCGCCGGTCAGCGCCCTCCGGAGCTGGCCGGCCGCGACACCGAGCTCTCGGCCTTCGACGTCGTGCTCGAGCGGATCGCGCACGGCCGCCCCGAGCGCTCGCTGGTGCTCACCGGGCTACGCGGCGTCGGCAAGACCGTGCTGCTCAACCAGCTGCGGTCGGCGGCGATCTCGCGCGGCTGGGGCACCGGCAAGATCGAGGCGCGGCCGGACCAGTCGCTGCGCCGGCCGGTCTCCTCCGCGCTGCACATGGCGCTGCGCGAGCTGGGCCCGCGGCACGGCGACCAGGAGTCGGTGGCCGAGGTGCTGGGCGTGGTGAAGGCGTTCGCCCAGCGCGTCGCGCCGGCCGACGCGAAGGTCCGCGACCGCTGGCAGCCGGGCATCGACGTCCCCGCCGCGACCGGCCGGGCCGACTCCGGCGACATGGAGATCGACCTGGTCGAGCTGCTCAGCGACGCGGCCGGGGTCGCCGCCGACATCGGCAGCGGGATCGCGCTGTTCATCGACGAGATGCAGGACGTGCAGCCCGACGACGTCTCGGCGATCTGCGCCGCCTGCCACGAGCTCTCCCAGCAGGGCGCACCGCTGATCGTCGTCGGCGCGGGGCTCCCCCACCTGCCGGCCGTGCTGAGCGCCTCGAAGAGCTACTCCGAGCGGCTGTTCCGCTACCTCCGCATCGACCGGCTGGAACGCGACGCCGCCGACCGCGCGCTGATCGCCCCCGCCGAGCGCGAGGGGGTGGAGTTCGCCCCGGGCGCCCTCGACGCCCTCTACGCGGCGGCCGACGGCTACCCCTACTTCGTGCAGGCCTACGGCAAGGTCACCTGGGACGTCGCCGCCGCCTCCCCCATCACCGCCGACGACGTCGCCATGGCCGCCCCGGTCGCCGAGACCGAGCTGGCGGTCGGGTTCTTCGGCTCCCGCTACGACCGCGCCACGCCCGCCGAGCGCGAGTACATGCACGCGATGGCCGAGCTCGGCGGCCCGCAGGGCGCGGCCGTCGCCACGTCGGAGGTCGCCGTCTCCCTCGGCCGGAAGCCGGCGTCCCTCTCCCCCGCGCGGGACTCGCTGATCAAGAAGGGGCTGGTGTACTCGGCCGAGCGCGGTCAGATCGCGTTCACCGTTCCGCACTTCGGCCGCTACCTGCTCCGCCACCCCGACTGACCCCCAGGGCAGAAATGGCCATTTCTGCCCTGGGGATCAGGGGCGGGGGAGGGAGACAGGCACCGCCTCGGGGCCGGCCTCGACCGGACGCCCCACGCCCAGCGGGTGCACCCGCACCGCCAGGACGGCGACGTCGTCCTCCACGTCGGGGCCGAGCATCCCGGCCAGCAGCCGGTCGCAGAGCTCGTCGAGCGGCAGCCCCGCCGACCGGGCGATCAGGTCGCGCAGCAGGTCGCGCCCCTCGTCCAGGAGCATGTCCCGCCGCTCGAAGAGCCCGTCGGTGAACAGCAGCAGGGTGCTGCCGTCGGGCAGGGGGCTCACCTCGTCGGTGCGGGGGCCCAGCCAGCCGATGCCGACCGGGGGACCGATCGGCGCGGACAGGTCGAGGACCGTGCCGTCGTCGAGGAGCAGGAGCGGGTCGGGGTGCCCGGCAGTGGCCCAGCGGAGCCGGCGGGCGGGGCGGCCGTCGTCGTCGACGCCGAGCTCGACCCGCGCGACCAGCGCCGTCGCCATCGCGGGCACGTCCAGCCCGACCATCGCGTGGTCGACGCGGCGGAGCAGCCCGGCGGGCGCGTCCAGCCGGTCGTAGCCGATGCCCCGCAGGAGGGTCTTCACCTGCCCCATCGCGGCCGCGGCCTCGATGTCGTGCCCCATGACGTCGCCGATCACGAGGACCGTGTCACCGTCGGGCTGCAGGAAGGCGTCGTACCAGTCGCCACCGATGGCGATCCCCTGCGTCGCCGGCCGGTAACGCACGGACAGCTCGAGGGTGTCCGGCTGCACGGGGGGCGAGAGCAGGCTCATCTGCAGCCGCTCCGCCACCTGCTGCTGGGCGGCGACGAGCCGGGCGTTGTCGAGGGCGAGCGCCGCGCGCCGGGACGCGATCTCCGCCGTCCGCAGCTCGACCGCGGTGAGCGGGCCGCGCTCGTGCCCGTTCACCAGCGTGACGCCGCCGATGACCTCGCCCCGCGCGACCAGCGGGAACGCGGCGGCAGCGGCGGGCGCCAGCGGCGCCAGCGCCGCCCGGGCCTCCTCGCCCGGGACCATCGACCGCACGATCTCCTCGGTGATCTCCGGGAGGACGACCGGCCGGGGGTCGCGGAGCAGGACCGGCACCGGCGCGGTCCGGGCGTTGGACGCCACGCGCAGGTCCGCGTAGCGGTGCATGGCGGGCACCATCGCCGGGTCGCTGTGCGCACGGCCGACGTCCCGGCGCGTCCCGTCGGCGTCGACGACGCTGACGATGCACCAGTCGGCGAGCTGCGGCACGACCAGCTCGGCGAAGCGCTGCACCGCCTCGTCGGTGTCGAACGTCGAGGTCATCGCCAGGTTGATGTCACCCAGCAGCATCAGGTGCCGGCCGGCCTGCTCGCGCGCGTCGACCGCGGCGGCGCGCTCCTCGCCGATCCGCCGCTGCTCCGTGACGTCGTCGTAGGTGACCACGAGCCCTG
Organism: Blastococcus sp.; assembly: GCA_041640835.1. Taxonomy (GTDB): domain Bacteria; phylum Actinomycetota; class Actinomycetes; order Mycobacteriales; family Geodermatophilaceae; genus Blastococcus. Next base: position 5,633 of record JBEPZM010000114.1, on the reverse strand, counting down.
CCCCGGTGAGGAAGGCGTCGGCGCGGAACCACTTGCGCAGCGGCTCGAACCAGGCCTCCGTGCCGCCCGTCCCACCGGTCCGCCGCACCTCGCGGTAGAGCGCCTCGAACGGGCCCCCGACGGCCTCCGGGAACTCCGCCCAGATGTCCCGGCCGAGCAGTTCCTCGACGGTCCGGTCGAGCACCTCTGCGCCGGCCGGGTTGACGTAGCGGAACCGCCAGCTGTCGTCCAGGACGAACATCGGCCGGTGCATGCCCTCGACGGCCTGCAGCAGCAGGTCGCCCGGCAGCTGGGCCGATTCCTCCGGGGTCACGGCGACCACTGTGCCGCATGGCGGGGCCCGCACCCCCGGAACGAGGACGACGACGGCCCGGAAATCACCCCTGATGGCCAGGAGAACGGGGGTGCGGGAGCAGAAGCCCGGGGGCGGGCGGTTTCCGACCGGGCTGCGGGGGCATCCCCCGAACAGTCCAACAGAGGGCGAACGAGGGGGAAAGGCATGGCGCGTCGACTGGCCTGGCCGCTACAACCGTTGCCGGACGGCCGCGGCGAGGTGTGGCGCTGGCACCTGGTCGCGCTCGCAGAACTGCCCGCCGCCCGGGCCGGGCTGCGCAGCCGGCTCGGCGACGCCGGGTTCCCGCACGATGCCGAGGACTCCTCCAGCGAGGAGCTCGTGCTGGCCTTCGACGAACTCGCCTCGAACGCGCTGCGGCACGGCGAGTCCCCGGTCGTCGCGACGGTGATCGCGGGCTCCGGCGGATGGCTGCTGGACGTCAGCGACCGTTCTCCCGACGTGATGCCGGCGCCGGTGGTCGACCGCGACCCCGCCTACGGCGGCATGGGGCTGCAGCTGGTCGCGCGGCTCTCGGTCGCGCACGGCTGGTACGTCGACACCGGGACCAAGCACGTGTGGGCCTGCCTGCCCAGCGTCGAGGACGACGCCGCCGTCCCTGCCTGAGCGATCACATGGTCGGCCTCCGGCCGACACCGCGGCCACGTGCCGTCCCCCGGCGGCATGGAGCGCGTCCGTCGTCCCTGCGCGAGACCCTCCGGGCCTCACTCGGGACGACACAACAACAGACGGCGCACCACAGCGCCCGGGGCGGCGGGAACGCGAGTTCCGGCGCCGCCCCGGGGCGATCGTGTCCGCGACGTAGGAGCTGTCGTCCCGAGTGGGCCCCGGAGGGGTCCGCGCAGGGACGACGGAGACGCTCCACTCAGCAGGGGAACGGCTCCTGGCCGCGGTGTCGTCCGGAGGACGACAGAGTTACGGCAGCACGAGCGAGAGCGCGCCCTTGCCGTAGGTGGGGATCTCGATGGCCAGGTCGACCCGGTTGAAGGCAGCGAGCATGCCCGCCAGGTCGCCGGGGATCTCCTCGCCCGGCGCGTAGAGCTTGTGCAGCTTCGAGTGCGGCGCGCCCTGGGTGTTGAACAGCGCCGCGAGGACGTTGACCACCTCGTGCAGCGCCTCGACCTGCATGCCGGTCAGCTCGCCGTCCTCCTCGACGGCGTCCTGGCAGCCGCCGGGGGGCAGCAGGGCCAGTGCACCGCCGGTGTAGGCCGACGCGCCCAGGTCCATCAGGCACAGGGCGTTGACGTTCATGCCGGGGTCGACGTAGACCGCCACGGCCACCGGCCGCTCCGGGGACGGGGTCACCGGGGCGCCGGGCGTGACGTTCACGGGCTTGCCCACCAGGCCGGTGAGCATGTCGCGGACGTCCTTGGCGGCCGGCAGGGGGATGGTGCCGGGGGCGGTCACGCGATCACCCCGCTGAGGGCTTCCTGGAAGGTGTCCTCGTTGAACGGCTTGGCGATGAGGAACAGCGCGCCGGCGTTGGCGGCCTTCTCCCGCATCTCGGGGGAGCCCTCCGAGGTCACGAAGCCGAACGGGACGGTGGACCCGGCCGAGCGCAGCGCCTGGAGGCACTCGATCCCGGTCATGTTCGGCATGTTCCAGTCCGACAGCACCAGGTCGGGCTTCTCGGAGCCCACCTTGGCGTAGGCGTCGGCGCCATCCTCGGCCTCGACGATGTCGTGGTCGTCGAAGCCGGCCTGCCGCAGCGTGCGGATGACGATCTGCCGCATGACGCGGCTGTCGTCGGCGATCAGGATCTTCACAGCGGTACCTCGTTCTCTCGGCAGTAGGTGCGGGTCAGGGGACGGCGGGGAGCGCCGGGAGCGCCCCCTGCACGGAGATGGAGAGGGGCTCGCCGCGCCACTGGAGCTCGATGCGGCAGAGGTCGGCGGGGTTGCGCAGGGCCGGGGCCTCGCCCACGTCGGGGAGGCTCAGGCCGGAGGAGCCGGGCAGCGCGGCCTTGACGTTGCCGCCGACGACGTTGGCGATCTCGCCGAAGGCGTCGACGACGTCCTCGTCCTCGAGCACCTCGGGGGAGTGCTCCCGGAGCAGCGCCCGGGTGAGCTCCTCGGCGGTGCGGCGGCCGGTGGTCAGGACGACGCTCCCGGTCCACGGGCCGACGACGTCGACCCAGCTGGAGACCGGGTCGGTGACGGGCCCGCCGGGCAGCGGGACGAGGATCTCCTCCTCGCCGACCAGGGAGATCCACGCCTCCTGGGCGATCGACTCGACGGTCGCTTCGTCGATCAGATCGGAGATGACCGGCCGGGCATCGCTGCCGCGGCGGCGCTCGCCGCTGTCGGTGAGGGTCACAGGACGGCCTCCTGGGGGAGCAGGCCGAGGAGCGCGAGCTTGTCGCGGATCGCGTCGGCGGTGAACGGCTTGATGACGTACTCGTGGGCGCCGGCGGCCAGGGCGCGCACGATCTGCGTGTGCTCGCTCTCGGAGGTGACCATCATGATCGTCATCGAGCGCCAGCCCGGGTTCGAGCGGACGGCCGAGACGAACTGCAGCCCGTCCATGACCGGCATGTTCCAGTCCACGCAGACCAGGTCGGGGAGCTGGTCGGCGGCCAGACCCTCGAGGGCGTCGAGGCCCTCGCGGCCGTGGCCGGCCTGCTGGGTCTCGTAGCCGAGCCCCTCCAGGATTCCCGAGACGATCCGGCGCATCGCGCGCGAATCGTCGATCACCAGAGCACGCATCACTTCCCCTTCAACGGGCGGTAGGCGGAGCTGCGGCCGACGACGACCCGCTCCCAGGAGTCGTCCACCCCGAGCGTGGTCTCAGCCGCGCCGAGGAACAGCCAGCCGTCGGGGCGCATGAGGTCGCGGACCCGGCGGAGGATCGCCTGCTTGGTGGGCAGGTCGAAGTAGATGAGCACGTTGCGCAGGTAGACCACGTCGAACGGGCCCATCCGGGGCAGCGGTGCCGCCAGGTTGCACTGGCTCGCCGTCACCATGCGGCGCAGCGCGGGCGCGACCTCCCACTCGCTGCCGGCCCGCGTGAAGTGGCGGACCAGCATCGGGGCGGGCAGACCGCGGTTTACCTCGAGCTGGCTGAACCGGCCGGCCCGGGTGCGCTCCACCATCTCCCGCGAGATGTCGGTGGCGGTGATCGACACCCGGGACGCGGCATTCGGCAGCGCGTCCTCGAGCAGCATGGCGATCGTGTACGACTCCTGCCCGCTGGAGCAGGCAGCCGACCAGATCTGCAGCCGCTCGTTAGGGCCGCGGGCGGTGAGCAGCGACGGCAGGACCGTCGAGGTCAGGGCGGTGAACGGGTCGCCGTCGCGGAACCACGAGGTCTCGTTGGTGGTGAGGGCCTCGACGATCCGGCGGGTGCTGTCGGCGTCGGGGCGGCTGCGCACCGTCTCGACGAACGCGGAGACGTCGGTGAGACCTGCCTGGCGGGCGATCGGCAGCAGCCGCGCCTCGACCAGGTACTCCTTGCCGGGCTGGAGGACGATCGCGCTCTCCTTGTGCACCAGGTGGCGCACCCAGTCGAAGCTCGTCGTGGTGAGTGTCATCGGTTCCCTCCGAACAGGACGGCGCGGCCGGGAGCCGGTGCGGTGGTGGCGGAGGCGACCCGGACGGCCGACACCCCCGACAGGTGGCGCTGGATCGCCTCGGCGACCCGGTCGAGCGGCAGGATCTCGTCGGCGAGGCCGGCCTGGGCGACCGCTCCGGGCATGCCCCAGACGACCGAGCTGGCCTGGTCCTGGGCGAGCACCGTGCCGCCGGCGGCGCGGATCTCGCCGGCGCCGTTGCGGCCGTCGGACCCCATCCCGGTCAGGACGACGCCGAGCACCGCGCCGTCGTAGGCGGTCACGGCCGAGCGGAACAGCGGGTCGACGGCGGGGCGGCAGAAGTTCTCCGGCGGGCCCTGGTTCAGCCCGGTGGTGTGCGTGCCGCGACCGGGCCGGACGACGAGGTGGTGGTCGCCGGGGGCCAGGTGCACGGTGCCCGGCTGCAGCGGCACCCCGTCGGTGGCCTCCACGACGCGCAGCGCGCAGAGCCGGTCCAGACGCTGGGCGAACTGGCGGGTGAACACCGGCGGCATGTGCTGGACGAGCAGGATCGGCACCGGCAGGGACGCCGGCAGCTGCGGCAGCAGCTTGGCGAGGGCCTCGGGACCACCGGTCGACGAACCGATCACCAGCACGGCGGGCTTCTTGCCGGGGCCGGTGCGCGGTGCGGCGGGCCGGGGCGGGGCGATCTGCGCGGCGGGCCGGGCCGGGGTGGCGGCCGGGCGGCCGGTCAGCGCCTTGATCTTGGGGATGAGCTGTTCGCGGACGCTCTCCATCGACTGCGCGACGCTGCCGACGTTGGCCGGCTTGGTGACGTAGTCGTTGGCGCCGGAGGACAGCGCGTCCAGGGTCGCGGTCGCACCGCGCTCGGTGAGCGTGCTGAACATGATGATCGGGATCCGGTTGCGGGTGCCGCGGATCGCGCGGACCGCCTCGATGCCGTTCATCTCCGGCATCTCGATGTCCATCGTGATCAGGTCGGGCTTGAGCTGCTCGAGCTTGCTGACGGCGACCTTGCCGTTGACGGCGGTACCCACGACCTCGATGTCGGGGTCTGCGGACAGCACGTCGGTCACGATCTTGCGGACGACGACCGAGTCGTCGACCACCATCACCCGGATCGGGTTCACGTGCGTCCTCCTGGATTCCTGCCGGGTGCAGCCCGACAGGCTGTTCACTGCTGTATCGGCACCGTTTCCCTGCTTCTTGAGCGGGAGCCGTCGTACCTCAGCGGTGCTTTTCGGGGCTTTCCCGTCGTCACATCCGCACCATCAGCATCGGCTGCACCGGGGGTGAAGAAAAGGGGACGGACGCAACCGTTACGCAATTCCCGGGCGACCGTCCGAATGGCGGGCGGGAAAGCATTTCGGTGCCTTGTCGACATCGCCGGGGAGGTGGCCGGGCGCCATTCCACGGCGCGTCTCCGACCTGCGGTTTCCGCCGTCGACGGCGCCGCAGGAGGTGCCGTCGCCGGGCCGGCGAGGGCGGGAGGAGGGTTCAGGCGGTGCGGGTGAGGGGCGCGCGCAGGACGGTCAGTGCGCCCTCGTCGAGCAGGTCGCCCATGGCGATGCCCTGGACGCAACCGGCGACGGCGTTCCACGCCCCGGCGGCACCGTCGTGCCGGTCGAACCCGCCGTCGAGGAAGGCCTGGACGGCGTGCAGCTGCGCGGTGGCGAGCACCCGGATGCGGCCGGAGACGTGCGCGGCCCAGGACGCCTCGTGCATGGCGGTGGCCCACGGGCGGCGCTCGGC
>JBEPZM010000113.1:0-10066 GCA_041640835.1 Blastococcus sp. | reverse complement strand
TCGGCGTAGGCGGCGGCCAGCAGGTGCCCGGCCACCTCGGTGTCGGTCTCCGAGCTGAACTCGATGCCGGCGCGCTCGCACTCGGCGCGCAGCGAGGCGAAGTTCTCGATGATCCCGTTGTGGACGACGGCGACGCGGCCGTCCGCGGAGACGTGCGGGTGCGCGTTGCGGTCGGTCGGGCCGCCGTGGGTGGCCCACCGGGTGTGCCCGATGGCCGTGGTGGCCGCGGGCAGCGGGTCCTCGGCCAGCACCTTCTCCAGGTTGGCGAGCTTGCCGGCCTTCTTCGCCGTCGTCAGCTCACCGCCGGCCAGCACCGCGATGCCGGCGGAGTCGTACCCCCGGTACTCGAGCCGGCGCAGGCCCTCCAGGACGACGTCCCGGGCATCCTGCGGGCCGACGTATCCCACGATTCCGCACATTCGAACGAGGGTACCGGGGGCCGGCGTCCGATCGAGGGATTGCAGGTGGGCCCACCCCGCACGGGGCAGTCGCCCGGATCAGCCGGCGCGGGCGACGACGTCGGCGAGCCGGCCGGCCACGGTGTCGGCCTGGTCCTGCGTGGGGGCCTCGACCATCACGCGGACCAGCTGCTCGGTCCCGGAGGGGCGCAGCAGCACCCGGCCGGTGTCGCCGAGCTCGGCCTCGACGGCGCGGACGGCGTCGGCGACCTCGGCGCTGCCTGCGACCGCCGTCCGGTCGATCACCGGCACGTTGATCAGGATCTGCGGCAGCTTGTGCACCACGCCGGCGAGCTCGGCCAGGGAGGCGCCGGTGGCGGCCATGCGGGCCATGAGCGCGAGGCCGGTGAGCAGCCCGTCGCCGGTGGTGGCGTGGTCGAGGAACACCAGGTGGCCGCTCTGCTCGCCGCCCAGGCTCAGGTTCCCCGCCCGGAGCGCCTCGAGCACGTAGCGGTCGCCGACGGCGGTCGTCTCCACCGCGATACCCGCGTCGCGCATCGCGTGGTGGAAGCCCAGGTTGCTCATGACCGTCGCCACGACCGTGTCACCGGTCAGGGCGCCGCGCTCGTGGAGCGCCAGCGCGCACACGGCCAGGATCTCGTCGCCGTCGACGACGTCACCCGCCGCGGTCACGGCCAGGCAGCGGTCGGCGTCCCCGTCGTGGGCGAGGCCGAGGTCGGCGCCCTGGGCCCGGACCGCCTCGATCAGCGGCTCCAGGTGGGTGGAGCCGATCCCGTCGTTGATGTTCCAGCCGTCCGGCGCGCAGCCGATGGCGTGGACGGTGGCGCCGGCGCGGCGGTACACCTCGGGGGCGACGTCCGCCGCGGCCCCGTGCGCACCGTCGACGACGACCGACAGCCCGCGCAGCGGCTGGTCGACCGCGGCCAGCAGGTGGGCCTCGTAGTCGGCGACCGCACCGCTCAGCGCGCGCACGCGACCGATGCCCGCCCCGGTAGGCCGGTGGCCGGTGGGGTGCCCGTCGGCCACGGCCTCCTCGATCGCCACCTCGAGGGCGTCGGGCAGCTTGTGCCCACCCCGGCTGAACAGCTTGATGCCGTTGTCCGGCATGGGGTTGTGGCTGGCCGAGATCATGACGCCGAGGTCGGCGCCGGTGGACCCGGTGAGGTGGGCCAGGGCCGGCGTCGGCACGACCCCGGCGAGGAGCACCTCGGCCCCGGCGCTCGAGAGCCCCGCCACGACGGCGGCCTCGAGCATCTCTCCGCTGGCGCGGGGGTCACGGCCGACGACCGCGACGGGACGCGAGGTCCCGTCGCGGTCGGCGAGCACGCCTGCGGCGGCGCGAGCCACCGAGAGCGCCAGCTCCGGCGTGAGGTCGGCGTTGGCACGACCCCGGACGCCGTCGGTCCCGAACAGGCGACCCACGGACGTACCGGTCAGCGCTTGGAGTACTGAGGCGCCTTGCGGGCCTTCTTCAGTCCGTACTTCTTGCGCTCGACGACCCGCGGGTCGCGGTTCAGGAAGCCGGCCTTCTTGAGGACCGGACGGTCGTCGGGCTCGATCTCGATCAGCGCGCGGGCGATGCCCAGACGCAGCGCACCGGCCTGGCCGGAGACGCCGCCACCGTGCAGCAGACCGACGACGTCGTACTGGTCGGCCTTCTCGAGGATGACGAACGGCTCACGGATGAGCTGCTGGTGCACCTTGTTCGGGAAGTAGTCCTCGATGGTGCGGCCGTTGAGCTTGAACTGGCCGGTGCCGGGGAGGAGGCGCACGCGGACGATGGCCTCCTTGCGGCGACCGACCGTCTGGATCGGACGCCCGTCGGCGTCGGTCACGGTCAGAGCGCTGGTCACTGGGCCACCTGCTTGATCTCGTAGTTCTGGGGCTGCTGCGCAGCGTGGGGGTGCTCGGGGCCCGCGTAGACCTTGAGCTTCTTCAGCATCTGACGGCCCAGGCTGTTGTGCGGCAGCATGCCCTTGATCGCGCGCTCGATGACGCGGTCGGGGTGGGTGCGCAGCTGGTCGCCGACGTTGATGGTCTTCAGGCCACCCGGGTGGCCCGAGTGGCGGTAGGCCACCTTGTTCTCGCGCTTGTTGCCCGTGAGGGCGACCTTCCCGGCGTTGACGATGACGACGAAGTCACCGACGTCGACGTGCGGGGCGTACTGCGGCTTGTGCTTGCCGCGCAGGATCTGCGCGGTCTGGCTGGCCAGTCGGCCGAGCACCACATCGGTGGCGTCGATGACGAGCCAGGCCCGGTCGATCTCGCCGGGCTTGGGGGTGTACGTGCGCACGGCGCTCGTGTCCTCCGTCGTTGTCGGGAAGGCTGGTGGGATCGCCTCACCGAGTACGGGAGACGTCGCGACGCGCGGGCACCAACCAGCTGACGCGCGCCAATCGCCCACGGTACCAGCGTGCGCCACGCCACCAGCCGACGGCCTCGCTGCAGGGGCCCGCCGCGAGTTTACGAGTGGTGGGGGGCAGCGAGGTCCTCCACCTCGCGCAGCCGTCCCGTGGTCACGTCGAACACCGTGCCGCGCACCTCGTGCGAGAGCAGGTACGGGCTCTCCCGGATCAGCCGCATCGACTCGCGCACGTCCTGGTCGACGTCGGTGAACGCCCGGGCGGCCCACGGCGGGCGACGGCCCGTCGCCGCCTCGACGGCGTCGGCGAAGGAGATGTCGTCGGTCGACTGGAGGCCGCACTCGGTGTGGTGCACCAGCACGATCTCCCGGGTGCCCAGCGCGTGCTGGCTGATCGTCAGGGAGCGGATGACGTCCTCGGTGATCACGCCGCCGGCGTTGCGGATGACGTGCGCGTCACCGATCTCCAGCCCGAGCACGCCGAACAGCGGGATGCGGGAGTCCATGCACGCCACCACGGCGACCTTGCGGCCGGGGCGCACCGGCTTGCTGCCGGGGAAGCTCTCCGCCCACCGCTCGTTCGCCTGGAGCATCCGGTCGATCTCTGCCACGCGTCCTCCTCACCGTCACGGGACGCTCGGGAGACTAACGGGGGCCTCCGGACCCCGCCGCTCGGGCTGCGGCGGGCGGCATCGGCGAGGATGTGCCCGTGCGGACGGTCGAGGAACACCAGGCGGCGGTCGACGCCCTGCTGCCCCTGCTGCCGGAGGAGTCCGTGCCGCTGGTCACCGCGCACGGCCGGGTGCTCGCCCGCGACGTCGTGGCGGCGGTCGCGCTGCCCGGCTTCGACAACTCCGCGATGGACGGCTACGCCGCCCGCTGGGCCGAGGTGGGCGCTGCCGCGGACGCCGCCGTCCGGCTGCCGGTGGCCGAGGACATCCCCGCCGGGCGCAGCGACGTCGTCCCCCTAGCGCCGGGCACGGTGCACCGGATCATGACCGGCGCACCGCTCCCCCCGGGCGCCGACGTGGTCGTGCCCGTCGAGCTGACCGACGGCGGCACCGACATGGTGGAGATCCGTGACTGCCCGGCCGTCGGCACGCACCTGCGGCGGGCCGGGGAGGACATCGCCGCCGGCGACGTCGCCCTGTCCGCCGGGTCGCCGCTGGGTGCCGCCCAGCTGGGCCTCGCCGCCGCCGTCGGCCTCACGGACCTGCCGGTCCGGCGCCGGCCGCGGGTGCTGATCCTCTCGACCGGCAGCGAACTGGTCGCCCCCGGCGAACCGCTGGCGCCCGGGCAGATCTACGAGTCCAACTCCCTGCTGCTCGCCGCCGCCGTCGAGGAGGCCGGAGGGCTGCCCCGCCGGCTGCACTTCGTGCCCGACGACGTCGAGCAGTTCCTCGCCACCGTGCGCGCCGAGCTGGCGGGCGCCGATCTGCTGGTCACCAGCGGCGGCGTGAGCGCGGGCGCCTACGAGGTGGTCAAGGACGCCTTCGGCGCGCTGGGCACCGTCGAGTTCGGCAAGGTCGCGATGCAGCCGGGCGGCCCGCAGGGTGCCGGCACCGTCGACGGCGTCCCGGTGGTCACGCTGCCCGGGAACCCGGTGAGCTCCTTCGTCTCCTTCGAGGTCTTCGTGCGACCGGCGCTGCGCCGCGCCCTGGGCTACGCCCAGCCGCACCGGCTGCGCGTCCCGGCCCGGCTGACCGGCCCGCTGCGCTCGCCCGCGGGCCGTCGTCAGTTCCTGCGCGGGTACGTCGAGGGCGGCGAGGTCTCCCAGGTGGGCGGGCCCGGCTCGCACCTGGTCGCGCACCTCGCGCGGGCCAACTGCCTGGTCGTCGTCCCCGAGGACGTCACCGAACTGGCCGCCGGCGCCGAGGTCGACGTCGTGCTGATCGAGGGAGCTCTGCGATGAACCGGTTGACCCACGTCGACGAGACCGGCGCCGCGCGCATGGTCGACGTCAGCGCCAAGGAGGTGACCGCCCGAGAGGCGACCGCCGCCGGGCGGGTGCTCGTGAGCGCCGAGGTCGTCGGCCTGCTGCGCGGCACCGGTGTGCCGAAGGGCGACGCGGTCGCCGTCGCGCGGATCGCCGGCATCGCGGGGGCCAAGCGGACGCCGGACCTCGTGCCGCTGTGCCACCCGATCGCGCTGCACGGCGTGACCGTGGACATCGAGGTGGCCGACGACGCCGTCGAGATCACCGCGACCGCGCGCACCGCCGACCGGACCGGCGTCGAGATGGAGGCGCTCACCGCCGTCACCGTCGCCGGTCTGACGATGATCGACATGGTGAAGGCGGTCGACCCGCGCGCGTCGATCACCGACGTCCGGCTGCTGCGGAAGTCCGGCGGCAAGAGCGGGCTGTGGACGAGGTGAGCGAGCTGCCGGCCGGGGCCCGGGCGCTGGTGGTCACCGCCTCCAACCGCGCCTCCGCCGGCGTGTACGCCGACCGCAGCGGGCAGGCGCTCGCGGCGGGGCTGGCCGAGCTGGGCTTCCAGGTGGAGGGGCCCAAGGTGCTCCCCGACGACGCCGTCGAGATCGAGGACGTGCTGCGCGCCGCCGTCGACGCCGGCATCGAGGTCGTCCTCACCACCGGCGGCACGGGGCTCTCCCCCACCGACGTGACGCCCGAGGCGACCCGCCGGGTGCTCGAGCGCGAGGCGCCCGGCATCGCCGAGGCGGTCCGCCGGTACGGCGCGGAGAACGGCGTGCCGACGGCGGCGCTGTCCCGCGGAGTGGCCGGCACGGCGGGCCGCACGCTGATCGTCAACCTGCCCGGCTCGACCGGCGGCGTGAAGGACGGCCTGGCGGTGCTGGGCCCGCTGCTCCCCCACGTGGTCGGCCAGCTCCGCGGCGGCGACCACTGAGCTAGTCCAGCTCGATGCGCTCCGTGCGGGTGTAGACGTTGCAGCCGTCGCCGCGGAGGAAGCCGACCAGGGTGATGCCGACCTCGCGGGCCAGCTCCACCGCGAGGGACGACGGCGCGGAGACCGCGGCCAGCACCGGGATGCCGGCCATCGCCGCCTTCTGGGTCAGCTCGAAGCTGGCCCGGCCGCTCACCATGAGCACCTGCCCGGCCAGCGGCAGCCGCCCGGCCCGCACGCCGTCGCCGATCACCTTGTCCACCGCGTTGTGCCGGCCGACGTCCTCGCGCAGCGCCACGAGCTCTCCGTCGGCGGTGAACAGCCCGGCGGCGTGCAGGCCCCCGGTCTTCTCGAAGACCTCCTGCTGCGCCCGCAGCCGGTCGGGCAGCGCCAGCAGCGTGGCCAGGGGCAGCCGGACCTCGTCCGCGGCGACGTCGAACGCGGTCTTCGTGCGGATGGCGTCGATGCTGGCCTTGCCGCACACCCCGCAGGAGCTGGACGTGTAGAAGTTCCGCTCCAGCCCGGTGTCGGGGATCGGCACACCGGGGGCGAGGTCGACGTCCACCACGTTGTAGGTGTTGCGGCCGTCCGCGTCGACCGAGTCGCAGTAGCGCAGGCCCGCGACGTCGTCCGGGCCGGCGATGACGCCCTCGGTCGCCAGGAAGCCGTGCACGAGGTCGAAGTCGTCCCCGGGGGTGCGCATGGTGACCGCCAGCGGCGTGCCGGCCAGGCGGATCTCCAGGGGCTCCTCCGCGGCCACGGTGTCGGGTCGGGTGGTGCGCTGCGCGCCGCGGATGCGCAGCACCGGCGTCCGGCTGGTGACTCGTCCCACGGCAGGGACGGTACCCACGCCTCTACGGTGGCGCCGTGGATCAGCCGCCGCCGTACTCCGCCCTGGTGCTCGCCGGCGGACGCGCGGCGCGGCTGGGTGGACAGGTGAAGCCCCAGCTCGAGGTCGGCGGCCGCACCATGCTCGGCACCGTGCTGGCCGCCGTCGCCGACGCCGAGCGGCGGATCGTCGTCGGTCCGCCCCAGCCGGTCCCCGGCGACGTCGTCGTCGTCCGCGAGCAGCCGCCCGGGGGCGGGCCGGTGGCGGCGCTGCGCGCGGGCCTGCCGTCGGTGACCAGCGGTGTGGTCGCCCTCCTGGCCGGCGATCTGCCCTTCCTCGACGGCACCGTGATCGCCCTGCTCCGCGGAGCCCTCGCCGCCGACGGCGTGCTCGTCGTCGACGACGGCGGCCGGGACCAGTACCTGCTCGGCGTGTGGCGCACCGACGCCCTGCGCGCGGCCCTCCCCGCCGGCGGCGGCGTCACCTCCCTGCGCCGGGTGCTCGCGCCCCTCCGGGTGGATCGGGTCCGCCCGCTCGTGCCGCCCGGCGCGCCTCCGCCCTGGTTGGACTGCGACACCCCGGCCGATCTCGCCCGCGCCCGGGCGGTAGCCGCCGACCTCGACGGGTAGGGGACGGTCATGCGCATCGTCCTCGCCGGGGCCCACGGGCAGGTCGCCCGCCGCCTCGGCCGTCTGCTCTCCGCCCGCGGCGACACCGTCGTCGGCCTGATCCGCAACCCCGACCACGCGGCCGACCTGCGGAGCGACGGGGTCGAACCCGCCGTGCTCGACCTCGAGTCCGCAACTGTCGACGAGCTGGCCGACCTGGTCCGCGGCGCCGATGCCGTCGTCTTCGCCGCCGGGGCCGGTCCGGGCAGCGGGGAGGCCCGCAAGCACACCGTCGACCACGGCGCCGCCGTGCTCCTGGCCGACGCCGCGGAGAAGGCCGGCGTACGCCGGTACGTGCTGGTGTCCTCGATGGGCGTCGAGCAGGCCCGCGAGGGGACGCCGCAGGGCGTCGACCTGGTCATGGCGGTCTACCTGCAGGCCAAGCTCCGCGCCGAGGACGACGTCCTCCCCCGCGAGGCCCTGGCGACCACGATCCTCCGGCCGGGCGGGCTCACCGACGAGCCGGGCACCGGCCGGGTGACGCTGGGCCACGGCATCGGCTACGGCAGCGTGCCCCGGGACGACGTGGCAGCCGTGCTGGTCGCGCTCCTCGACGCCGGCCGCGACGGGGCGGTCGTCGAGCTCGTCAGCGGCGAGACGCCGATCGCCGAGGCGGTCGCCGCCCTGCCGTGAGCGGCGCCGGCCGGTTCAGTCGCGCCGGGCCCGCGTGAGCAGCGCGCGGCCGGCCAGCATGTCGTCCGGTGGGTAGTCGACGCGGACCAGCGTCAGCCCGCCGGCCGGGGCCACCGGCACCTCGCTGGCGCGCTCGTCCCGGGCGAGCAGGGTGGCCGGCCAGTCCGGTGTGCGCCGCCCCTCGCCCACCGCCGTCAGCGCGCCGACCAGGCTGCGCACCATCGAGTGGCAGAACGCGTCGGCCGACGCCGAGATGGTCACCAGGTCGCCGGTCCGGGCCACCTGCAGGGCGAGCAGCGTGCGGATGGTGGTGGCGCCCTCGCGACGGCGGCAGTAGGCGGCGAAGTCGTGCTCGCCCAGCAGCAGCGCCGCGGCCGCCGCCATCGCGCCCGTGTCGAGCGTGCGGCCCCACGCGACGGTGTCGGACCGGCGCAGCGGCGGCGGACCCCAGTCGGCGTCGCTCAGCCGGTACACGTAGTGCCGGCCGAGGGCGGCGAAACGGGCGTCGAAGTCCGGATGCGCCTCCACCACCGACGGGACGGCGATGTCCGGCGGCAGGATCCCGCGCAGCCGCCGCACCAGCCGGTCGCGCTGCCGCTCCCACAGCGCCCGCGGGACGTCGCAGTGCGCCGCCTGCCCGGTGGCGTGCACGCCGGCATCCGTGCGGCCGGCGACGGTGAGCGCGACGGGGGTGCGGAGCACCGTGCCGAGCGCCTCCTCGAGGTCGCCCTGCACGGTGCGCAGGGCGGGCTGCCGGGCCCAGCCGTGCAGGGCCGTGCCGTCGTAGCTCACCGCGAGACGAAGACGGACGAGCCCGCCACCGTCGTCGGTGGCGGGCTCGTCCGGGAGTTCGGTGTTCAGCGTGCTCGGTACGTCAGCGCGGGTCGGGAGCCGACTCGCCGCCGGGAGCGTGCAGGCTCGCGGTGGCCGCGTCGCCCTGCTCCGCGGCGTTGACCTCGGCCGCGGCCGCGTCGGCGAGCTCCGGGGAGACGTTGTCGCCGTCGACGACGACACCGTTCTCGGCGGTGGGCTGGCGGTCGACGTCGCCGTCGTCCTGGCGCTCACCGTCCGGGCTGAAGACGTCGGTGACGATCTCCTGCGCCTCGTCGGTGACACTGCCGTCGGTCACGGCCGGGGAGGTGTCCCCGCCGGGGCCGGTGGTCTCGCCCTCGAAGGTCGCACCCTGGTCGCCGCCACCGGCGCCCACGCCCGCAGCACCGGCGCCGGCGTCCGGGCCGGCACCCTGCGAGCTGGTCACTTGGCGCCGTCCGCGGTGTCGGTCTCCGCCTCCGCGGAGGCGTCGTCTGCCTCGTCGGGGCTGTCCGCCGAGTCGGCCGAGTCGGCGCTGTCGGCCGAGTCCGCACTGTCCGCCGAGTCGGCGGACTCGTCGGCGACCTCGACGGCGTCCGCGGTCACCTCACCGGCGGCAGCGGCGGAGCCGGCCCCGGTGGCGAACTGCGTGCCGCGGGCGCGCTCGGCCTCGCCGACGGCCTGCTGGCCGACGGTGAGCGCCTCGACGAGCTCGATGACGGCCATCGGGGCGTTGTCGCCCTTGCGGGGGGCGACCTTGGTGATGCGGGTGTAGCCACCCGGCCGGTTCGCGAAGCGCGGACCGATCTCGGCGAAGAGCGTGTGGACGACGTCCTTGTCCCGGATGACGGTCATCACCTGGCGACGGGCGTGCAGGTCACCACGCTTCGCGAAGCTCACGAGCTTCTCGGCGTAGGGGCGCAGCCGCTTGGCCTTGGCCTCGGTGGTGGTGATCCGCCCGTGCTCGAACAGCGACGTGGCCAGGTTGGCCAGCATCAGCCGCTGGTGCGCGGGGGATCCGCCGAGACGGGGACCCTTGGTGGGCGTGGGCATGTCGGTCCTTCCTCAGGCTGCCGGCCGGTGCGAGGGGCGGCTGCGTTCATGGTGACGTGCTGGAGTGGCCCCCTCGCAGGGCCCCACCCGGCGCGGAGCGTCGGGTGGGGGCGAGGGGGTCCTTCCTCAGAGCTGCTCGGTCTCCTGGTAGGAGCCCTCGTCGTACTGGGGCTGCTGCTCGTAGCCGGGGGCGAACTCGCCGGTGCCCTGGTAGGCGTCGGTCTCGTAGCCCTCGTCGTAGCTCTCGACCGAGGTCGGGATGAATCCGGGCGGGCTGTCCTTGAGGGCCAGGCCCATCGCCGCGAGCTTCATCTTGACCTCGTCGATCGACTTCGCGCCGAAGTTGCGGATGTCGAGCAGGTCGGCCTCGGAGCGGGTGACGAGCTCACCGACGGTGTGCACGCCCTCGCGCTTGAGGCAGTTGTAGG
>JBEPZM010000112.1:5096-10081 GCA_041640835.1 Blastococcus sp. | reverse complement strand
CGCCGTCGACGACGAGGCCCTGCTCGCCGGCATCGACGTCTCCGGTGCCCGGCGGCGCGCCGACCTGGCCCGCGTCGACCTGGTCGCGGCCCTGCGGGCGCTGCTGCCGTGGCAGGTGTCCGGCGACCTCGACGCCGTCGTCCCGGACGCCGTGACCGTCCCGACCGGCTCGCGGATCCGGATCGACTACACCGATCCCACCGTCCCCACCCTGGCCGTCCGGGTGCAGGAGGTGTTCGGCTGGGCGACCGCGCCGCTGGTGGCCGGCCGCCCGCTGCGGCTGGAGCTGCTCTCCCCCGCGCGCCGCGTCGTCGCCACCACCGCCGACCTCGCCGGCTTCTGGGTCACCGGCTACCCCGCCGTCCGCAGCGAGCTCCGCGGGCGGTACCCGCGCCACCCCTGGCCGGAGGATCCGGCCGCGGCACCGGCCACCAGGAGAGCTGCCCCACGCTCCCGCTCTTGAGACTGCGCGCTCCCCGCCGCCCGGCGAGGATCGACCGGTGACGCGCACACCGACGACGGACGACTGGGGCATCGATGCGAGCTGGCTGGACGCGCTCGACGAGGAGCACGAGGTAGCGCAGGAGACGATCGACACGCTCCGCGAGATCATCGGGAAGCCACCGGCCGACCTGGAGGAACGCGCGCCGATCGTGGCCCGACCCGGGGACGCCCTGGAGGTCGACGCGATCGACGTCGTCTGCGAGGACGGCGAGGTCCGGTCCGTCGACGGTTCCCTCCCCGCCGACTTCCCGCTGGGCTACCACTGGTTCCAGTCCCCCGAGGGCCGCCGTCGCCGGCTGATCGTCTCCCCCGGCCGGTGCTGGCTGCCCGAGCAGCGGAGCTGGGGCTGGGCGGTGCAGCTCTACGCGGCCCGCAGCCGGGAGAGCTGGGGCATCGGCGACCTCGGCGACCTGCGCAGCATCCGCCGCATGGCCGCCGACCAGGGCGCCGGGTTCGTGCTCATCAACCCGCTGCACGCCGTGGCGCCCATCCCGGAGCAGGAGGCCAGCCCCTACCTGCCGGCGACCCGGCGCTTCCTCAACCCCATCTACCTCCGGGTGCCCGAGGTGCCGGGGGCGGAGACCGTGGACCTGGAGGCGGACGCCGGGCGTGCGCTGAACGACGGCGAGCTCATCGACCGCGACGCCGTCTGGGCCCGCAAGCGCGAGGTGCTCATGCGGATCTTCTTCGCCCACGGCGGCGGCGAGGCCTTCGGGCGCTGGCGCGAGGAGCAGGGCCAGACCCTGCAGGACTGGGCCACCTGGGCGGCGATCACCGAGGAGCACGGCGCCGACTGGCACACCTGGCCCGAGGAGCTCCGGCGCCCGGGCAGTCCGGCGCTGGCCACCTACGTGGAGCAGCACGGCGCCGTCGTCGCCTTCCACGCCTGGCTGCAGTGGGCCCTGGAGCTGCAGTTCACCGCTGCCACCGACGGCATGACGGTCATCCAGGACCTGCCGATCGGCTTCGCCGGCGGCGGTGCGGACGCCTGGACGTGGCAGGACGTCCTGGCCGACGGCGTGAGCGTCGGTGCGCCGCCGGACGCGTTCAATCGCCAGGGGCAGGACTGGGGGTCGCCGCCGCTGATCCCGTGGCGGCTGCGCGACGCCGACTACGAGCCGTTCATCCAGTCGATCCGGGCCACCATCGCCGGCGCCGGCGGTCTGCGGATCGACCACGTGATGGGCCTCTTCCGGCTCTGGTGGGTGCCCCGCGACGGCAGTGCCGCCGACGGCGCCTACGTGCGCTACCCCGCGGAGGACCTGCTCGACATCGTCGCCCTCGAGAGCGCCCGGGCGCAGGCCCTGGTCGTCGGCGAGGACCTCGGCACCGTCGAGGACGGCGTGCGGGAGGCCATGGCCGAGCACGGCGTGCTCTCCTACCGCCTGCTCTGGTTCGAGGACGACGAGCCCGCCACCTGGCCGGCCGAGGCGATGGCCGCGATCAGCACCCACGACCTGCCCACGGTCGCCGGGCTGGTCGGCGGCGCAGACCTGGCGGAGCAGCGGGAGCACGGCACCGGCACCGAGGAGGAGCTGCAGCGCGGCCGCTCCTCGCTGCTCGAGCACCTCCCGGGTGTGGACGACGGGTCGTCGGCGGAGGAGGCGGTCGAGCGGGCGCACCAGCTGCTCGCGCAGGCGCCGTCCCTGCTCCTGTCGGCGACCCTGGACGACGCGGTGGGCGAGCCGCGCCGGCCCAACATGCCCGGTGCCGGCGACCGGCCCAACTGGTCCCTGCCGCTGCCGGTCCTGGTCGAGGACCTGCCCGGGCACCCGCTGCTGCAGACGGTGGTGCGCACCCTGGCCGACGGGGTGGCGGGCGGCCGCGCCGACTGACACGCCCCCCACGACGACCGGAGGCCGGCCCCCCAGGTGTGGGAGCCGGCCTCCGGCGTTTCGTGCGGGGGTGTCAGCGGATGAACCAGCCGCGCAGCAGGTTCGTGACGAAGCCCTGGAACCAGGACACGAGCTGCGTGAAGAAGCTGCCGTTGCCCGGCTGCCCCGCACCCGGCTGCGCCGGAGTACCCGGCGTGGTCGGCGTGGTCGGCGTGCCCGGCTGCTCCGCACCCGGCGTCGTGGGCGTCGTGGGCGTGGTCGGGGTCGTGGGCGTGGTGGCCGTCGCGACGGTGGCCCGGCCGGTGAAGTCCTCCGGGCTCAGCGGCGAGTTGTCCTCGAGGTAGGCCGAGAAGGCGTCGAAGTCGATGAGACCCGTCAGCTCCGTGGTTCCCCCGGTGAAGGCGCGGAAGTTGTCGCCACCGGCCGCCAGGAAGCCGTTGGTGGCCACCCGGTAGGTGCGTGCGAGGTCGATGGGCTCACCCGAGATGCGGATGCTCCCCACGACGATGCGCTGGCCGGCAGCTGCTGCCGGGTCGTAGGAGTAGGTCAGCTCCTCCGAGTTGCCCAGCGCCAGGAACGGCCGCGACGCACCCGCGGGCTGCCACTGCTGCTCGAGGACCTGCACCAGCTGGGCACCGGTCAGCGAGGTCACGACCAGGTCGTTGGCGAAGGGCGTCACCGCGTTGGCCTCGGCCAGCGTGATGACCTCCGGCGCACCCTCCCCCTCGCCGTAGACGAGGTCGTCGCGCAGACCACCCGGGTTGACGAGTCCGAGGTCGGCGGGCTCGATCGCGCTGAGCTCGGACCCGTAGACGTAGGTGTCCGCGATCAGGCCACCCAGCGACGAGTACGAGCCCCGGTCCTCGGCCCCGGCAGGGGTGAAGGCGCGGGTGATGTCATCGGTGATGGAGCCGAGCGGCTGGCTGCCCACCTGCGTGGCGTAGGCCTCTGCGGCCTCGACGGTCTCGGCGACCGCCGCCACGCGCGTGTAGGCCGCCGCGAGCTCCGCCGCCGGTCGCGACGTCATCGGCAGGTTCTCCACCGTGAAGGCGGTGACCTCGTCGGCGGCCTCGTCGTAGGTGAGCGCGATCCGGCCGAGCGCCTGCGCGTAGGAGCCGGTCTGGATCACCGGGCGCGTCCCCTCCTCACCGGGGACCGGCGCCTCCCAGGCGTAGGTCTGGTGGGTGTGCGCGGTGAAGATGGCGTCCACATCGGCGTCGACGCGGTTGACGATGTCGGCGAAGGCGGTGTCCTTCGCCGCCTCGGCCGCCAGCGTGCTGGTCGAGGCGCCCTGGGGTGCCCCTTCGTGCGCCACCAGCACGATGACGTCGGCCTCCTCGGCCACGCCGTCGGTCAGCTCGGCGGTGACCCGGTTGACGGCGTCCACGGGGTCCCCGAAGGTCAAACCCGCGATGCCGTCGGGCGAGACGAGCGAGCTGGTCTCCTGGGTGACGACGCCGATGACGCCGACGCTGACCCCGTCCAGGTCGAAGAGGGCGTACTCCGGCAGCGCCGGCTCCGCGCCGCGGTAGACGTTGGCGCCGAGGTAGGGGAAGTCGGACAGGTCGCTCACCCGGCCGGTGAGGTCGTCGAAGCCCTGGTCGAACTCGTGGTTGCCCACGGCCGAGACGTCCAGCCCCAGCTCGTTCAGCACCTCGAGGGCCGGCACGTCCTGCTGGCTGGAGGAGACGAACGGCGAGGCGCCGATGTTGTCACCGGCCGAGAGGAACAGCGTCGCGTCGACGTCGTCGCGGTCGCGCTGCTCCTCCACGGTGCCGGCGAGGGCGACGGCACCCTGGACGGGGTTGGTGCCTGCGGACAGCCGGCCGTGGAAGTCGTTGATGCCCAGCAGCTGCAGCTGCGTGATCCCGTCGTCGACGGGGCCGGCGATCTGTCCCGGGTAGGAGACGGGGAACAGCGACTGGTAACCCTTGCCGCCCACGTTCTTGTACACGCGGAGAGTGGCGGTACCCGCCGGCAGCTCGGCGAGCCCGGTGTTCACCGTGAAGTACGCCGTCGCACCGGGGGCCACCCGCTGGGCCTCCGACTGGCCGTGGTCGGTGAGCAGCCGCACGTCCACGGGCACCGTGTCCGTGTTCCGGAAGTGCCCGGCGATGTAGGCCACCTGGTCCTGCGGGTGCAGCCAGCTGTTGCCGCTGGCCTCGCCGGTCGGGTTGCCGACCTCCGGCGCGGGCGCCGGGGTGGGCGCCGTGGCCGCCGGGTAGGACACGGGGAACAGCGCCTGGTAGCCCTTGCCGCCCACGTTCTTGTACACGCGGAGCGACGCGGTCCCGGCCGGCAGCTCGGCCAGCCGGGTGTTGACGGTGACGTACGCCGCGGCACCGGGAGCCACCCGCTGGGCCTCCGACTGGCCGTGCGGGGTGATCAGGCGGACGTCCACCGGGACGGTGTCGGTGTTGCGGAAGTGCCCGGCGATGTAGGCGACCCGCTCCTGCTCGTGGAACCAGCTGTTGCCGGAGGCCTCACCGGTCGGGTTGCCGACCGCCGGCTGCGTGGCCGTGGTGGTCGGACCGGCCGGCGCGGCGAGCGCCGGTGAGATGCCGAACAGGCCACCTCCCACCAGCGCGGCGGTGACGGCGGCGACGCCGCGCGCCGTCCGTTGGGCAGAGTGCATCGAACGCTCCA
>JBEPZM010000112.1:0-5086 GCA_041640835.1 Blastococcus sp. | reverse complement strand
GGTGCAGACCCGGTGGCCTGCACCCACCGGCCGCTGGACTACTCGCCTCCGGCGCTCTGGCCCGGGTACCCGATCGGCAGCTGCGACTGGTAGCCCTTGCCGCCGACGTTCTTGTACACGCGGAACGTGGCCGTGCCGGCCGGCAGCTCGGCCAGCCGGGTGTTCACCGTGACGTAGGCCGCCGCACCGGGAGCCACCCGCTGGGCCTCCGACTGACCGTGAGCGGTGATCAGGCGGACGTCCACCGGAACGGTGTCGGTGTTCACGAAGTGCCCGGCGATGTAGGCCACCCGGTCCTGCGGGTGGATCCAGCTGGTGCCGTTGACGACACCGGTCGGGTTGCCCGTCGTGGTCGGCTGCGGCGTCCCGGTGGCGCTCCGGCCCGGGTAGGTGACCGGGAACAGCGACTGGTAGCCCTTCCCGCCCACGTTCTTGTGGACGCGGAGCGTGGCGGTACCCGCCGGCAGCTCGGCCAGCCGGGTGTTCACCGTGAGGTAGGCCGCGGCACCCGGGGCCACCGTCTGCGCCTCCGACTCGCCGTGGGCGGTCAGCAGCCGCACCTGCACCGGCACGCTGTCGCTGTTCACGAAGTGCCCGGCGATGTACGCCACCCGGTCCTGCGGGTGGATCCAGCTGTTGCCGCTGGCCGTCCCCGTCGGGTTGCCGACCTCCGGCTGCGGCTCCGGCTCCGGCTCGGGGTCGGGGTCGGGGTCGGGGTCGCCCGTGCCGAGGTTCAGCCCGACCAGGATCGGGTCGTGGTCGCTGGACCGGAACTGGTGCGGCGCGTAGAGCGCCGGGTTCCCGGTGTACTGGTAGGCGAAGGACTCGACCGAGTTGATGTTCCAGTGCGCGACGTCGGACACCTTGGCCGTCAGGCCGGCGGTGGCCATCGCGTGGTCCAGGGAGCCGGACATGTCGTCGAACACGTAGCTGTAGCGGCCCGCGTCGAACTCCGTGCCCAGGTCGGTCAGGCCGGCGTCCTCGAGCACCACGACCGGGTCCTCGGCCGAGTAGGCGTTCAGGTCGCCCAGCACCATGACGTCGTCGTCACCGGTGCTCTCCTGGAGGTCGGCGACGAAGCCGGCGAGAGCCTGCGCCTGCCGGACACGGTCGGGGTTCGAGGCGCCCTGGCCGTCCCCCTGGTCCGCGTTCTCGCCCGTGCCGCTGCCCTTGGACTTGAAGTGGTTGGCGACGACGGTGAACACGTCGCCCTCCGCCTCGAACGTCTGGGCGATCGGCTCCCGGGCGTTGCCGAAGGCGACGTCGTCGGCCAGACCCGCCGGGTCGCCGACCGGCGTGACCGACGCCGGCTGGTAGATCACGGCGTTGCGGATGACGTCGCGCTCGACGGCCAGGAGCTCCTCGGGGAAGGCGCTGTACGCCCACTTCGCCGAACCGGCAGCGGTGTTGAGCCGCCGCACCAGGTCGGCGACCGCCTGGTCCGGGTCGCCGTTGCCGAAGCCGGTGGAGCCGGTGTCCTCGATCTCCATGAGTGCCAGGACGTCGGCGTCCATCGCGTTGATCGCGGTGACGATCTTCGCAGCCTGCCGCTCGAAGTCGGCCTGGCTCCTGGCTCCCCGGGCGTCGGAGCCCGAGTGGGTCAGGAAGTAGTTCAGCACGTTGAACGCGCCGACCTGGATGTCGCCGCCGACCTGGTCCGGCGTCGCCGGCCGCGTGTTCTGCGGCGCGAAGACGCCTGCGGCGGTGCCGTCGGCCGGGAAGAGCCGCCACTCGTCGAACCCGAACCCCAGGACCAGCGGCTCGGCGAAGTCCAGGACGTCCCCGACCCGGACCGGCGTCTCCTGGGTCAGGTAGGGGGCCGTGGTGGTGCTGACGCGGCCGGAGACGGCGTCGTCGAGGAGGATCCGGCGCAGGTCGTTCTGCGCCGCGACGGCCTCGGCGGCCGGTCCCGGGCGCGCGAGCTCGGTCGGCTGCACGAGCAGGCCGCCCTCGGAGAGGGTGAGGTCGCCGAAGCTGGTCAGGTCGAACACCTCGCTGACGGTGAGCTCGTCGACCGGCTCGACCAGCATGCCCTCGACCCGCTCCCGCGCGACCTCGTCGGCCGGCAGGTCGAGCGGGGTGGCGTCGGGCAGGTCCGCGACGGTGCCCTCGGCACAGACGACGACGGTGTTCCCGCCGCCGATCTGGGTCTGCCCGAAGTACTCCTCCGCGTTGCCCCTGACGGTGACGGTGTCACCGAGGTCGACCGCAGCGGAGCTGAAGACGAAGATGCCGTCCGACGTGGCAGGGACGCCGTCGCCGGCGTCCTGCACGAAGAAGCCGGACATGCCGGGCAGGTCGGCCACGACGGTCCCGCGGACGTCGACGGACTGGTCCAGCAGCGGCGTGGCGTCGCCACTCCCCTGCGCCTCTCCGATGGCGTGGGTCGGCTCGGCGGCACAGGCCTCGCCGGGCTGCTCACCACCGGGCTCCTCGCCACCGGGCTGCGCGTCCAGGGTCGGGTTGACGGCGTCCCGCGTGTTCTGCGCCGGGGGGTTCCAGACGAGGGCGTCGCTCGCGGAGTCGAAGGTGCGGGACAGCGAGGACCCCACCGGCGTCGAGTTGGTCTCGGCCACACCGATGTCGGTGCTCGTCGTGCCGGCGGCCGGGCCGCTGGTCGCGGTCAGGGGGCCCTCGTAGGAGAGGAACTCGAGGACGACGCTGCCGCGGACGAGCGCGACCCCGTCGGGGGCGCCGTTCTGCACGCCGTCCGCCCCGTAGCCCACGACCGCGACGCCGGGCCCGTCGGTGGCGGTCACGACGGGGAGCGCGTCGGTGTCGTAGACGGACCCGTTCGAGCCGTTGTAGAGGACCACGGACAGCCCCGCGGAGGACGTGCCCTGCGGCAGGTGGACCTCGACGAACTCGCCGACGTCGCCGCCGACGTTGTCGTAGTGGATCTCGGAGATGAACGGAGTGGCGGGCGGCGCCGCGACGGCGGCGACGGGCAGGCCGACGACAGCGAGGGACGCTGCCGCCGTACCGAGGACGGCACGCCGTGCGACCACACGAGCGGTGGCGCGGGGAGACGTGCTGCCGAGAGGTTCGGACACGCGGGTTCCTTCCGAGGAGGAGGTGGACGCGCGCAGCTAAGGCGGCCCTGGTGACGAGCCGGTGACGAACCGGCTCCGCTGCGCGCGCGCCTACGCACCTCTGCGGAAGCAGGACGCCCGTGGGTAAAGGCCCAAGCGCGGAGAGTGAGGGCACGACCCCTCCGGACAGGTAGGTCGCCGCGCATCCGGCGCGGCGGCGGGATCGAAGCCGACATCCACCGTTCATCTCGTCCGGACACCCCGGGCGTGTTCGAACAGGCGTTCGATCTCTGTCATGCTGGTGGGGTGGCCGGGGGCATGCAGCGCGGAGGTTCGGGACGATCGCTGGCCGAGCGCGCCGCGCTGTCCGGCGCGTCGGCCGGGGCGGCGCACGACGTGCTCGGAGCGGGATCCGGTCCCGATGGTCCTGCGCCCCCGCCGGTGGACGGCGCGGCCGGACGCAGCGGCGAGGGACGGCACTGCTGGGTGCACGACCCACCCGAGGCCCCGGGAACCTGGCCGGGGCTGCTCGTCGAGTGGCGGCAGCGGCAGGGCGCCTGGCAGGGCCGGGTCACCTATGCGGTCGCCGGTCCGGACGGGCCCGCGCTGATCGAGACCTGGTTGCCGGCCGCGCGGCTCGAACCGCGCTGACGCGAGGGTTAGGACCCCCGGCGGGTGGGCTATGGCCGCAGGGACACGTTGATCCCCCCGGACGGAGTTCCCGCCATGACCACCCCCCAGGACGGCCCCACCCTCGACGACGTGATCCTCCCCGAGGAGAACGTGACCCGGGACCGCACGCAGCACGCGAAGGACCCGCACCCCGACGACGAGGTGCTCGAGCACCGCACCGAGCTCGAGCGCCAGGCCGTCGACTCCGACGACGCCGACCCGCTGGGCGCCGAGCGGCACCCGGCCACCGACTGACCCCCGCCCGCTCCCCCGCCGTGGCCCGGCTGCAGGCCGGTGACGTCGCCGGCTGGCTGATCAAGAGCACCCGGGCCCCGGCGGAGATCGACCCGGAGTGGCCGCCGGGCGCCGAGCGGGAACTGACCCGCTGCGTCCGGCGCTCCTACCGGCTCGGACTCGTCTCCCCCGGCCAGCCGGTGGTGCTGTGGGTCAGCGGTCGCGTCGCATCCGGCGTGCACGCCGTCGGCACGGTCACCGGCCCGCCGGGGGAGCCCGTCGACGCGGGCCCCGACGACGACGACCGGCCCGTCCTCCCCGTCCGCCTGACCCGACTCGGTGCCCCGGTCGAGCGGGGCGAGCTCCTGCACGACCCGCCCTTCCGGGACGCCGAGGTGCTGCGCATGCCGGCCGGCAGCAACCCCTCGTGGCTCACCGCCGGACAGCTCGGCACGGTGCTCGGACGGGCGGGTCTGCCGCTGCTGGGACCATGGGCACCGTGACTTCCGACCGACGCCGCTGGGGCGCCCTCGCCTGGCTCCTGACGCTGCAGTTCTTCGTCGTCGAGACAGTGGTGCAGTTCCGGGGCGAGGGGTACTCCCGCGCCGACGACGTCATCAGCGACCTCGGCGCCACCACCTGGCCCGGCCACCAGGCGATGAACGCCTCCTTCGTGGTGCAGGCGGCGCTGATCCTGGGCGGCGCGGTGCTGCTCCTGCCCACGCTGCGGGCCGGCGCAGGCCGGGTGGCCGCCTACCTGTTCGGCCTCGCCGCCGTCGGCGTGCTGCTGGTCGGCGTCCTGCCCTCCGACCGCTCCGACACCTGGCACGGAGTGGGGGCGACGCTGTACCTCGTCGGGGGCGCGCTCGGGCTGATCGCGCTGGCCTACGCCCTGCGTCCGCGCTCGGAGCTGCTGGGCTCGACGCTGGTCGTCCTCGGCCTGGTGGGCACCGCCGCGACGGCGTTCTTCCTCACCGGCGTCGACGTCCTCGCCGAGGGCGCCACCGAGCGCGCCGCCGCCTACGTGCTGCCCATCGGGCTGGCCGTGGCGGGGGCCGCCCTGTGGCGGTCTCCCACCGGCGACCCGACCGCGACCCCGGACGCGGACGCGGACCGGCCCTCCCGCCGCGAGGAGCGCGCCGCTGCCC
>JBEPZM010000111.1:0-10154 GCA_041640835.1 Blastococcus sp. | reverse complement strand
GCCAGCCCCACGCCCGCGTAGCTCAACCCGGCGACGGCGTCGTGCCACAGCTGCACCGGGCGGCCGACGGGGCCGACCACGCCGAACACGCGGTCGGCGATGCCCTGGTGCACCTCGCGGACGCGGCGGGTGGTCCCCCGCAGCGTCAGCCGGGCCAGCTCCGTCGCGCCCTGGACCTCGTCGGTGCGCATGGAATCCCCCTACCCGCCGACGGTTCGACCGACCCTGTGCGTTGCGGCACCTAGGCTGGACGGCGCCCCCGCACCCGACCCGAGGAGTTCCCCGTGCTGCGTCTGCTCGGCTGGCTGGTGGTCATCTGGCTGGCGCTCAGCATCCTGGGCGCGGTCATCAAGGGGCTGTTCTGGCTCACCGTGATCGGGCTGCTGCTGGCCGGCGCCACCCTCGCGATCAGCTGGTCCAAGCGCGACCGGAGGGAACTGCCCCGACGGTGGTGAGCGGTCAGTCGCCGTCGGCGTCGCCGCTCATCCCGTCGCCGTAGGGCAGCACGTCGCCGTGCACCGGCGGCGGGGCGACGGCGTCGGTCTGCACCTCGACCTGGTCCTCGCGGGCGACCTGCGCCCCGGCGACGAACTCGTCCAGCGGGATCGTGTACCGGGGATCGGCCATGCCCGCAGCCTGCCGCTCCTCCGGGTCCGCCGTCCAGTCCCGGGCAGCGGGACGATGTCGGGCATGCCGTTCCCGCCGCCGATCCTGGCCGACGGTGTCGTCACGTTGCGGCCGCTGGCCCTTGCTGACGCACAGGCGCACCTGGCCGGGGAGGACGACGAGCTCGTCCGGTGGCTGAACGGCGGTGCGGGCACACGCGAGCGGGTGGACGCCTACGTGCGACGCTGCATGGCCGCCTGGGCAGCGGGCGGTCCGACGTTCGCCTTCGGGATCCACGTCGGGGCCGACGACGTGCTCGTCGGGACGATCGAGGTCCAGCTCGAGCACGAGGAGCTGGTGCCGGGTCAGGCCAACCTGGCCTACGGCCTGTACCCGGGCGCTCGTGGTCACGGCTTCGCCACCCGGGCCGTCGTGCTGGCCTGTGCCTTCGCCGCCGCACGTCCGGGCATCTCGGCAGCCGTCATCCGGGTCGACCCCCGGAATGGTGCGTCAGCCGCGGTGGCCGTACGGGCCGGCTTCCACGTCAAGGAGCGCCGGGTCGAGGCTCGGGAGGGAGCTCTCGATCGGTACGTCAGCACTGTGAGCCGGACCGCGGAAGGTGCTGATCCCGCACCGCCCGACCTCGGAAAACTGTCGTAGGTCGAACGTATGTTCGTTCCATGGCGACGGTCGACGTGCAGCGCTCCTCCCTGGAGCGGGTGCTGCTGGAGCTCGCGCCGATGGCCGAGCATGCGTCGGGCGGCCGGCTGTCGGCGGAGGAGGCGACGCGGGCACTGGTCCTGCTGCAGGAGCGGAAGGCCAGGGACGACGCCCGCGAGGCGGAGCTGCTCATGACTCTTGCCGCGCACCGGCCGGACACCGACGATCCGCCGCCGGGACATCCCGGTGCCCGGCGTCGCGGGTCGGGTTCGCCGGTGCCGGGGACGTCGGAGTTCCTGCCCGACGAGGTCGCGATGGTGCTCAACTGCGGGCGCCCGTTCGCCACCGACACGCTGTCCGATGCCTACCAACTGGTCGATCGGATGCCGGCCGTGCACGCGGAGCGGCGGGCGGGGCGGCTGGATGACTACCGGGCGCGGATCTTCGCCGACGTGCTCGGCACGGCCTCCGACGAGGTGATCGCCGTCGTCGTGCCGAAGATCCTGCCGTCCGCCGCGGGCTGGTCGTCCGGGAAGCTGCGCAAGCGGCTCATCGCCGCCGCGGTCGCCGCCGATCAGGAGTTCGCCGAGCGGCGCCGGATCGAGGCCGAACGCCGCGCCGCGGTCCGGCTCTACCCGACGGCGGACGGGATGTCGGCGCTGACCACCGAGGCGCCGTCGGCGGTGGTGGCGGCGATGTGGTCGGTCATCGACCAGGCCGCCCAGCTCGCCAGGACCGCCGGGGACGACCGGCCCATCGGGGTGCTGCGCGCCGAGGCGCATGCCGCGCGGGTCTTGGGCACGCGACACGACAGCCCGGCCATGACGGGGCACCTCACGATCACCGCGCCACTGTCCGCGCTGCACGCGCCCGGTCAGGACGCGACGAATCCAGGGGCCAGCACGCCGCAGGCCTGCCCCGAAGACTCCGTGCCGACGGTGGGCGGGACTCCGATGACCGCGGCGCACCTCCGCGAGTTGCTGGCCCAGCTCGACGCGCTCGGCGTGCAGGCACCCGCCGGCGGCAGCCTCGCCCTGGCCCTCACCGACGACGACGGCGCCCTGCTCGCCACCGTCACCGCCGCCGAACTCGCCCGCCTCGCCGCCCGCGGCTGCACCGACCACGGGAAGGACGCCGACTGCGACTGCCCCGTCCTCGGCCCGCCAGCCGAGGTCCCCGGTTACAGCCACACCGCAGCGCAGCAACGCTTCCTCCGCCTGCGCGACCGCACCTGCCGGCATCCCGGCTGCGGCCAGCCCGCCGGCCGGACCGACGCCGACCACGTCGTCCCCTACGACTGCGGCGGCCGAACGGCCTGCGACAACCTCTGCTGCCTGTGCCGCAGCCACCACCGCCTGAAGACCTTCGCCCGCGGCTGGCACTTCCGGATGGAGCCCGACGGCACCCTGCACGTCACCACCCCGTCCGGCATCACGAGGAGCACCCGACCACCCGGCCTGCGCGAACAGCGTGCACTCCCTCCACCGCGCCCGAGCCCGGCGGACGACAGCCCACCTCCGTTCTGAGCGGGGTCGGGCCGATCGGGGCACGGCCGTGGGACACGCCGCCCGTGACACGCTCGACCGCGTGACCACGAGCGACGACGGACCGACCGCGACGATCCGCGCGGCCGCCGGCTACCTGCGGAGCTGGCTCGAGGCCCAGGCCGCGCACCGGCGCGTGCCCGGGGTGCAGGTCGCCGTCCGCTCCGGCGGCGCGCTGGTGCTGTCGGCCGCGGTGGGCGTCGCCGACGCCGGCACGGGGGTGCCGCTCACGACCGGGCACCTCTTCTCCGTCGCCTCGCACTCCAAGACCTTCACCGCGACCGCGGTGCTGCAACTGGTCGAGGCCGGCCGGCTGCGGCTCGACGACCCGATCGGCACGCACGTCCCCGAGCTCGAGATAGGCGGCTCGCCGATCGCCCGGGCCACCGTGCGCGAGTTGCTGGGCCACCAGTCCGGCATCACCCGGGACGGCGCGCACGCGGACTTCTGGCAGCTGGAGACGCCCTTCCCCGGCCGCGCGGAGCTGGTCGCCGAGGCCCGGGACGGCGTCGTCCACGCCCGCAACGAGCACTTCAAGTACTCCAACGTCGGCTACGCGCTGGTCGGTCTCGCCGTCGAGGCGGTCACGGGACGACCCTTCGCCGAGCACGTGCACACCGCCGTCCTCGAGCCGCTGGGACTGACCCGGACCGGTGCCGACCACGACCCGGCACGGTCCGGGGAGTACGCCGCGGGCCACACCGCACTGCTCCTCGGGGAGCAGACGCGGCGGCTGCTCGGGCACGACCGCACCGGCGCCTACGCACCGGCCACCGGGTTCTGGTCCACCGCCGAGGAGCTCAGCGCCTTCGCCGAGGCCGCGCTCGTCCTCGGCGACGACCGGCTGCTCCCCGACGACGCGAAGCGGATCATGCAGCGCCTCGAGACGGTGGTGACCGCCTACGGCACCGAGGTCGGCCGGTACGGCCTCGGCGTCGACCTGACCACCGTGGGCGAGCGGCACCTGGTCGGGCACAGCGGCGGCTGGCCCGGGCACATCACCCTGACCCTCGCGGATCCGGAAACCGGGCTGGTGGTCAGCGTGCTCACCAACGCCATCGACGGCCCGGCCCAGGAGCTCGCGCACGGCCTGGTGAAGCTGATCGATGCCGCCCTGACACCGCGCGCGGAGGTGCCCGCTCCGCCGTCGGGCGCACCGACGCTCGACGCCTTCACCGGCCGGTTCGCCGGGTTGTGGGGCGTGGTGGACGTCGCCGAGCTGGGCGGCCGGCTGGTGCTGGTCCGCCCCACCCTGCCCGACCCCTTGCACGGCATGGAGGAGCTCCAGGTCGTCGACGCCGGCACGCTGCGGGTGGCGGCGCAGCCGGGGTTCGGGGCGGCCGGCGAACTCGTGCCGCTGGAGCGCGACGCCGCGGGCCGGGTGGTCGCACTCCGCCTGGGCGGGGTGACCCACCGCGCGATGGGCTCCCTACGGTGACGCCCATGGACGACGCAGCACGACCCGGCCCGCGCCGGGTACTCATCACCGGCGGTGCCTCCGGCCTCGGTGCAGCGCTGGCGGCCCGGTTCGCCGCCCGTGGCGACCGGGTGCTGGTCACCGACCTCGCCGACGACGCCCCGGTGCCCGCCGGCGCGCTCTACCAGCGCCTCGACATCACGTCCCAGGACGACTGGCGCGCCGCGCGCGACCGTCTCCGCTCCGGGTTCGGCGGCCTGGACGTGCTGGTGAACAACGCCGGCATCGCCGCCGGCGGCCGGATCGACCGGCTCGGCGCCGAGCACTGGCGCCGGGTTCTCGACGTCAACGTCCTCGGCGCGGTCACCGGCTGCCGCACCTTCGTCCCACTGTTCAAGGAGCAGGGCAGCGGCCACCTGGTCAACGTCGCCTCGGCGGCCGGCCTGGTGCATCCGCCGGCCATGACCTCCTACGACGCCGGCAAGGCCGCGGTGGTCGCGCTCTCGGAGAGCCTGAAGTGGGAGCTGGCACCGTGGGGCATCGACGTCTCGGTCGTCTGCCCGTCGTTCTTCCGCACGAACCTGGCGGCCTCGCTGGGCGGTGACGACCCGATGATGGAGACCGTGGCCACCCGGCTGATCGAGGGCTCGAAGCTCGGCGCCGACCAGATCGCCGAGCGGGTCGTGCGCGCCGTGGACGCCAAGCGCTTCCTCGTCCTCCCCGACCGCAACGCGCGGATCGCGTTCTGGACCAAGCGGCTGGTCCGGCCGCTGTACGACCGGCAGATGCTGGGCATGGGCGCGCGCATCCGCAGCGCCGAGCAGCAGGCCGGCGGCGCGGCATGAGCCGCGGCGTCGTCCTCATCACCGGTGCGAGCGCCGGCCTCGGTGAGGAGATGGCCCGCCAGTTCGCCGACCTCGGCTACGACCTGGCGCTGTGCGCAAGGCGCACCGAGCGGCTCGACGCCCTGGCCGCGGAGATCACCGCGCGCACCGGCCGGCGGGTGGAGACCGCGGCGCTCGACGTCACCGACGCCGACGCCGTCCCCGCGGTGTTCGGCCGGTTCGCCGACTCCTTCGGAACGATCGACCGGGTGATCGTGAACGCCGGCATCGGCAAGGGCGCGGCGCTGGGCACCGGCCAGGCCGACGCCAACCGGGCGACGGCGATGACCAACTTCGTCGGCGCGCTGGCGCAGACCGAGGCGGCGCTGGAGATCTTCCGCCGCCAGCAGCACGGCCACCTCGTGCTGATCTCGTCGATCTCGGCGCTGCGCGGCATGCGCAAGGCGATGACCACCTACGCCGCGACGAAGGCCGGTGTCGCGGCGCTGGCCGAAGGGCTCCGGGTCGAGCGGATCCCCGGCGTCGACGTCTCGGTGATCTACCCGGGCTACATCCGGTCGGAGATGAACGCGCACGTCCAGCAGAAGACGCTGTTCATGGTGGACACCCCGACCGGCGTCCGAAGCCTGGTCGCGGCCATCGAGAAGCGCCGCGCGAAGGCCTACGTCCCGGCCTGGCCCTGGGTGCCGATCGGGTTCCTCCTGCGGGTGCTGCCGCTGTCGGTGATCCGGAGGCTCACCTGACCGGAGCGAACCTGGATGCGGTCGCCGCGATGGTCCGCGACGTCGCGGCCCAGGTGCACGTCCCCGCGTTCGGTCAGGGAATGGCCGGGGAGGAGAAGTCGCCGGGCGAGTTCGTGAGCCGGGTCGACCGCGTCGCGGAACGGCTGCTGACCGACGGGCTGGCCGAGCTCACCCCGGGCCTCCCCGTGGTCGGCGAGGAGGCCGTCTCGGCCGATCCGTCCCTGCTGGGAGCGCTGCACGGCGATCGCCCGGTGTGGGTGGTCGACCCGCTCGACGGGACGACTCAGTTCCTCGCCGGATCACCCGACCACGCGATCATGCTGGCGCTCGTGGACCGGGGGCGGACGGTCGCCGCGGTCGTGCACCAGCCCCAGCACGGACGCACCTACACGGCGGAGCTGGGCAGCGGCACGTGGCGCGACGGCGTGCGCCTGCGCCGCGCACCCGCCGAACCGGGTGACCTGGCGGCACTGCGAGGAGCCGTCCTGCGGCGCTTCCTGCCCCCGGACGCTCGAGGGGCCGTCGAGGCGAACGAGGACCGGTTCGGCGACCTCGCTCCGCGGACCACCTGCGCCGGCGTCGAGTACCCCCGGATCGTCGAGGGTCGGGCGGACTTCCTGGTCTTCTGGCGGACCCTGCCCTGGGACCACGCCCCCGGCGCGCTGCTGCTCGCCGAGGCGGGTGGCGTGACTCTGCGACCGGACGGCAGCACCTACCGGCCCGACGACGACCGGTCCGGGCTGCTGGCGGCCGCCGACGGCGCAACGGCGCGGGCTGTCCTCACCGGCCTGGGCCTGCGCTAGCGTCCCCGCCCTGATGGACGGCGACCTCCAGGCGATCGTGGACGGCGTGCTCGCGGCTGCACCTGCCGACCGCCGCGCGCTGGTGGCGATCGACGGGGTCGGCGGCAGCGGGAAGAGCACGTTCGCGGACCTTCTGTCGCGCCAGATCAGCACACGCCCGGTGCTCGTCCTGCACGTCGACGACTTCTTCAACCCGGCCGAGGTCCGCCACGCGCGGGGGCGGCACTCCTCGGAAGGGTTCTGGCTGGACGCCTACGACTATCGAGCCCTGTGCTCGTGGGCGTTGGAGCCACTGGCCGCGGGTGGGAACGGCATCTACCGGGACCGCTCGTTCGACCGCGAGACCGGACGGACGATCGAGACGCGGACACGGCGCGCTCCCCCGGACGCCGTCGTCCTCGTCGAAGGCACCTTCCTCCACCGTGACGAGGTCGTCTCCTTCTGGGACCACTCCCTCTACCTCGACGTGCCCTTCGAGGAGACCGAGCGACGCATGGCTGCGCGGGACGGACTGTCCGGAGACACCGTCCACGAGCTGATGCGGCGCTACACCGGCGCCCAGCACCTGTACTTCGCCAGCGCACGACCGTGGGAACGGGCCTCGGTGGTTGTGGACAACAGCGAGCTCGACCGGCCCCGGATCATCGACGCGTCCGATGCCTCCGCCGCTACGGCGCGCCGGTGAACGACGCCGCCATGCCCGCGCTCGACCGCGAGTAGTGCCGCGCTCTGCAACGGTCGCCCTGAAGGCGGCCCATGGGACACCTCTGTGGAAGGCGACGACGGCGAAGTCTGGCGGCGTCGTCAGCCGTCCACCGTCAGTGTCAACCACTTGTCCGAAGAGAAGAAGCCGCCCAGCGGCGATCCGGGCCCCACCTTCAACTTGACCGTGCCGCCCGGTGGGACGTCGACCTGCGTCGTAGGACTCCCGGACCAATCGATCTTGGCGAAGACGTCGTGGGGACCGGCCTGGACGGTGTGCTGGAGAACTTCGCCTCGCTTGAGGCTCCCTGCTTCTTGTCCGTCGATGAGGATCTTGTAGCGGCGGAGGGCGTCTTGGTAGAAGCCCTGCGGGCGAGTGACGACGATCTGCCCTGACTGTTCGTCGCTGCCGCGCTGCCTTCCGGACGGGGAGGTCTCCGACTGTTGGTTGAGGCCCACGCCGCCGATCGTCGTGTCTCGCCGCAAGGCGTCACGTCGCAGAAGGACGTAGATCGGGAGAAGAAGGGCGGCTAGTACAAGGAAGACGATGCTCACGTCGTTCATCCCACGATCCCACGTGAGGATCGCGGCAGCGACGCCGACCGCCGCGCCCCCCAGGCAGATCAAGCCGTACGCGCGGACATCTCTTCGGCTCCGATTCCCGTCCTGCTCCACGGTCGGAAGCTAGTCGTCCTGTCCCTAGGACGTGCCCAGCCTGCGGCTTCTTCACCAGGTCAGGCGACGAGATCAGCACGCGGGAGGGTGTCCCGTAGTGGGCCGCTTGGGGACACTCTCTCGCGGCATCGGAGACGCCTTCGGATGAGCTGCTCAGGCAACCCGAACGCCGCTGCCGGGCCCCATGGGCAGCGGCGAACGTCGGGGGGCGGGGTACTAGCTCGTCCGCCGGGCTCGCACTGTCGCGATGGTCCCCCAGACCGCCGCCACCGCCAGCACGGCGACGACGATCAGCAGCAGGTTGCGGCCGACGTCGTGCGGCAGGAACGACGGGTTGTCCGGGTCGGCGCCGTAGCCGAGCACGAACGGGAACGCGACCAGCGCGAGCACCCCGGCCACCACGCCGCCGACGACGGCGGCCGGGCGCGCGGCGCGCGGGAGCACCCGTGCGGCCAGCCAGCCCAGACCGATCCAGACCGGCGCCAGCACCAGGTCGTGCAGCAGCGCGCTGCCCACGAACCAGGTCGCCCAGGCGGGGAGCGGCACGTCGGAGGACAGCAGGCCGTAGCCGCCGTACCCGACCGCGGCGAGGCCCGGCAGCAGGAACAGCCAGCGCCACCAGAGGCCGCGGGTGTCGACGTCGGCGGTCATGCCGGCGTCACCAGGGTGACCCACTTCGTCTGCATCACGCCGGGGCGGTTGGGCGCGATCAGCCGGACGGGATAGCCGTGGTCCGGGTCCAGCGGTGCGCCGTTCAGCCCGGTGGCCAGCAGCGTCCGGGGGCTGCGCGCGTGCGGGGGCGCGACGGTGGAGCGGCGGTAGAGCCCGCCCTCCTGCAGCGACTCGACGACGACCTCGGTGTCCCGGGCCAGGCCGGCCTCCGCGAGCAGGTCACCGAGGCGGACACCGGTCCAGGTGGCGTTCGCGCTCCACCCCTCGACGCAGGCGATCGGCAGCCGCTCGGTGCGCTGCGGGAACGCGGCCAGGTCGTCGAGGGTCAGCTCCAGCCGGTTGGGCCCCTCGATCACCAGTCGGTACTCGGGGCCGACGTCGGTGACCCGGGCGGCCTTGGCTGTCTGCCGCACCGGCAGCGCCTGCGGGCCGACCCCGGGCTGCCGGGGCGCCAGCAGCGACACCGAGCCGAGCGGCGAGAGCGTCTGGCCGACGGTGGTGAGCGTGACGGCACCGACGCCCAGGCCCGCAGCGAGCACGAACGCCCGCCGCGGCACGGCGTTGGTCTCCTCGGCGTCGATCGCCTCGGCGTCGATGTCCTCGGCGGCCTCGGCGGCCGGGGTGCCCCGCCGGGCCAGCCCGCGCCTGATCTCCGGCGCCTTGGCGCCGACGTGCACCGCGATCGCGCCGATCGCGATCCACGCCGTCCAGTAGTGCGCGGTCGGGAAGAAGAAGCCGAACGGGTACCACTGCGCGGTGTTGATGATGCCGGTGACCAGCTGCATGGCGGCCGCCCCGACCAGCACGAGGATCGACAGCCGGCTGATCACCCGCGCGACGGAACCCGCGACCGGCCAGGCGAACAGCGCCGGGTAGACCGTCCAGAGCTTGACCAGCAGCAGCGGGACCGCCGCCAGCCCGGTCGCGACGTGCAGCCCCTGGGTGGCCCGGTACAGCCAGGACGGCGAGGCCGGCCAGACGAACCAGCCGGGCGGGTGCTGGATCAGGTGGCTGATGAGCCCGGTGACGAAGCAGATCGTGAAGGCCAGCCCGAGCCACACGCCGACGCGGGCGGCCCGCCGCTCGGAGTGCAGCGGGCTGGAGAACGCGCCGGCGCGGAACGGGCCGCGGCGCAGCGCCTCCGGCGGCCCGGGCACCGGGGCGCCGAGGATCCGGTCGAGGGCGGTGCTCATGCCCGGCTGCTGACGTCGGCGACGGTCGAGGCGACCACCCGCGCCGTCCGGCTCCCCGGCGGGCACTGCGCGGCCACGGCGACGGCGTCCGGGAAGTGGTCGATGTCGGTGAGCTCGGGCAGGTCGACCACGATCAGCCCGACCGCCTCCAGGGCCTCCCGCGTCCGGACCGCGGTGTCCTCGCGCGACATCGGCACCGACGCCAGGACCGCGGCGCCGTCGGCCCGGTGCAGGCCGAGCGCCCACCAGCCGCCGTCCGGGGCCGTGCCGAGCACCGCCGTCCCCGGGCCCCCG
>JBEPZM010000110.1:0-10171 GCA_041640835.1 Blastococcus sp. | reverse complement strand
GACCAACCGGCCGACCCGCCCGCGGCACCCCAGCGACCCGGGCACCGCCGTCCTCGGTGCGCAGCGCAGCGGGCGCACCAGCATGATGCCGGCCATGGGCGCCGGCCCGACGACCGACGTCGGTGGCCGGCGACCGGGGCTGGACCGCGTCCGCCCCGGCGTGCCGCAGCACATCCGCCGGCGGCGGGCCCGCTTCGCCGTGGCCCTCGTGCTGCTCCTGGCGATCACCATCGGGGCCATCGGCTGGTGGATGGGCAGCGGCCGGTGGACCGACGTCCCGACGCTGGTCGGCAAGTCGCGCGAGGCGGCCGTCGACATGCTCCAGGACGCCGGCCTGGACCCGAAGCCGGTCGTCGAGCAGTTCAGCGAGACGGTGGCCGCCGGGACCGTCATCTCCACCGACCCCGTGGCCGGCCGCGAGGCGATCCGGGGCACCGACGTGGAGGTCGTCGTCTCGAAGGGGCCGGAGCGCTACGTCGTCGCGACCGAGCTCGTGGGCCGCCCGGCCGACGAGGTCGAGGCCGAGCTGCAGGAGACCGTGCCGGTGCAGATCACCCGCAGCGACGTCTACGACGACGAGGTGGCACCGGGCCTGGTCACCGGCTTCGACCCCGCCCCCGGCACGCAACTGACCCGCGACCAGGTCGTCACCATGCTGGTCAGCAAGGGGCACGCGCCGGTGGCCGTGCCCGACGTGACCGGGCAGACGCCGGACCAGGCGGTGGCCAACCTCGAGGCGCTGGGCTTCACCGTCGAGCGCGCCGAGGACGGCCGCAGCGCCGCCGTCGACAAGGGCGAGGTCATGGCGGTCGATCCCGCACCCGGCCGCGAGGCGCCCTTCCAGAGCACCGTGACGATGCAGGTGTCGATCGGCGTGCCGCTGGTCGAGGTCCCCGACGTCGTCGGGATGAGTGAGGCGGAGGCGACCGCCGCGCTCGAGGCGGTGGGTCTGCAGGTCGAGTCCACCAAGTTCTTCGGTGACCGTGTCCTCCGGCAGAGCGTCAAGGCCGGCGAGACGGTCGAGCAGGGCACCACGGTCACCATCCTCGTCACCTTCGGATAGGTCTTCTCTGTTGAGCACTCCCCGGCGTGTGCCGCCCATCGGCGCGCACATCCAGATCAAGGGCGGCCTGGCCAAGGGCGGCCTCGCCTACACCGACGCCGTCGGCGCCGCCGCCGTCCAGGTGTTCGTCGGCAACCCGCGGGGCTGGAAGCTGACCCCCGGCGACCCGAAGCAGGACGCGCTGTTCACCGCCGGGTGCACCGAGCGCGGCGTCCCCTCGTTCATCCACACACCGTTCCTGGTGAACGTCGGCTCCCCCACCGAGGCGACCGTCGAGCAGTCGATCGCCTCCATCGCGCACAACCTGGCCCGCGGCGCGCAGCTCGGCTGCGAGGGCGTCGTCGTGCACGCCGGGTCGGCCGTCGGCGAGGACCGCTACGCCGACGCGCTGCGCCAGCTGCACGAGCGGCTGCTGCCGGTGCTGGAGGCGGCCGACCCCGCCGGTCCGCGGCTGCTGATCGAGCCGACCGCGGGCGGCGGCAAGGCGCTGGCGGCGACGGTCCAGGAGCTCGGCCCGTACTTCGCCGCGCTCGAGGACCACCCGCTGGTCGGGGTCTGCTTCGACACCTGCCACATCTGGGCGGCCGGCCACGACCTGGCGACGCCGGGCGGCATGACGGCGACCCTCGACCTGCTGGAGGCGACCGTCGGCCCCGGCCGGCTGGGCCTGGTGCACGCCAACGACTCCCTCGACGGCTGCGGCTCCAAGCGCGACCGGCACACCACGATCGGCGAGGGCTCGATCGGCGTCGCCCCCTTCGCCGAGCTGCTGACGCACCGCACGATGGCCGGCGTCCCCGTCGTCGTCGAGACCCCGAGCCTGCGCGACGGCGACCCCTGCGGCGGCCACGCCGCCGACATCAAGCTGCTCAACTCGCTCATCCCGGACGCGCCCGCGGTCGTCTGAGGCGCCTCGGCGCCGACTGCTACGAAGTGGTGGCGATCGGCGGCTGATCGCCACCACTTCGTCGCACTCGAGCCCGAACCGGGAGGCACCATGCGGTTCCAGGTGGTGCCGGCCGCCTACGTGCTGCTGCGACGCAACGGGGACGACGGCGACCAGGTGCTGCTCCAGCTGCGCCAGGGCACCGGCTACATGGACGACCACTGGGCGGCCGCGGCCGCCGGTCACGTGGAGGCCGGGGAGTCGGTCCTCGACGCGGCGGTGCGCGAGGCGGCCGAGGAGCTCGGGATCGCGATCGACCCGGCCGACCTCGTCCCGCTGTGCGCGATGCACCGGACGGTCGCCCCGCATGGGCCGGTGGACGAGCGGGTCGACTTCTTCTTCGAGTGCCGCCGGTGGACCGGGACGCCGGTGACCCGGGAGCCGGACAAGTCCGCGGACGTTCGGTGGTTCGACCTGGACGCCCTGCCGGAGCCGGTGGTGCCGCACGAGCTGCAGGTCATGACGGCGCTGCGCGACGGCACGCTGCAGCCGGTCGTGACCCACGGCTTCAGAGCCGGTAGGTTGTCCGCCAGCGTCGCGTGCCGATGACGGGCTGCGTCAGGCATGGAGGCGCCGGACGGAACGGTGGCTGCGGCCATTCCCGAGCACACCACCGGCACGAGCCCGGAGCGCACCAGCGCCTGGAGCTCCGAGATGCGCGCCGTGCACGAACGCCTCCGGGCGGCTCTGGCGATCGCCCGCGAGCAGATCGAGGACGGCGGCGACGTCGACCCGCCGTCGCGCGAGCTGCTCCTGTACTGCTGGGGCTTCTGCGCCGCGCTCTCCGGTCACCACCGCGCCGAGGACGGGGCCCTGTTCCCCCGCCTGGTCGGCCTGCGGCCCGAGCTCGCGCCGGTGATCGGCCAGCTCGTGCGGGACCACTCCATGATCGAGCACCTGCTCGGCGAGCTGGGACGGGCGCTCGACGGCGGTGCACCCGCTGCGGACAAGCTCCGTCACCTCGACGGCATCGAGGCGGTCATGGAGACGCACTTCCGGTACGAGGAGCTGCGGCTGCTCGACGTCCTGGACCAGGTGCTGGACGACGGGCCCGCGCCTGCGGACGTGTTCGGCCCCCTCGCCTAGCGGTCCAGCAGCTCCGTGAGGACGGCGGCGGCGCGGTCGATGCCGGCCTCGTCGACGTCGAGGTGCGTGACCAGCCGGACGCGGGTCGGGCTCACCTGCGACACCAGCACGCCCTGGGCCTTGGCCGCCTCGGCGAGCACCGGGGCGTTCACGTCGTCGAGCACCACCATGTTGGTCTCCACCGACGCCGGGTCGACGCCGAGCTTCGCGGCCAGCAGCCGTGCGTGCTCGTGGTCCTCGCCGAGGCGCGGCAGGTGGTGGTCCAGCGCGTACAGGCACGCGGCGGCCAGGACGCCGACCTGCCGCATGCCGCCGCCGAGCCGCTTGCGCCACAGCCGGGCGGTCGCGATCCGCTCGGCGGACCCGACGAGCACCGAGCCGACCGGCGTCCCGAGGCCCTTGGAGAAGCAGACCGAGGCGGTGTCGGCCAGCCGCCCGTAGGTGGCCAGGTCGACGCCGGAGGCGACGTGCGCGTTCCAGATGCGCGCCCCGTCGAGGTGGACGGCGACGGCGGCGTCGCGCGACCAGGTCCACAGCTTCTGCAGCTCGGCCAGCGGCTGCACCCGGCCGAAGCCGCGGTTGTGCGTGTTCTCGACGGCGATCGCGGCGGTGGCGGTCAGGTGCCAGTCGCCCTTCGGCCGGACCTGCGCGATGAGCGCGCCGGCGTCCAGCCGGCCCCGGTCGGAGACGACCGTGCGCGTCGAGATGCCGAAGATCGCGGCCGCCGCGCCCATCTCGTAGGTGACCACGTGCGCGTCGGCGTCGCAGAGCACCTCCTGGCCGGGCTCGCAGACCAGCCGCATGCCGATCTGGTTTCCCATCGTCCCCGACGGCACGAACAGCGCCGCCTCGTGGCCGAACAGCGCCGCCGTCCGCTCCTCGAGGGCGCGGACGGTCGGGTCCTCGGCGTAGACGTCGTCCCCGACCTCGGCGTCCGCCATCACTTTCCGCATCCCGGCGGTCGGCCGGGTGACGGTGTCGGAGCGCAGGTCGACCAGAGAGGGAGTCGTCATTCCCATGTGCCCTTCGGCCCCGTTCGGAGGCTCGTCCCGAGCGTGCGAGGGAGGAGAGGAACGGGGTCCTTACCCACGCAGCATCTCGGCGACGAGGAAGGCCAGCTCCAGGGACTGCCCGGTGTTCAGCCGCGGGTCGCAGGCGGTCTCGTACCGGCTGTTGAGGTCCTCGTCGCTGATCTCCATGGCGCCGCCGAGGCACTCGGTGACGTCCTCGCCGGTGAGCTCGACGTGGATGCCGCCGGGCCAGGTGCCCAGGCCGCGGTGCACGTCGAAGAACCCGAGCACCTCGTCGACGACGCGGTCGAAGTGGCGGGTCTTGTAGCCGCTGGGCGACTCGTGGGTGTTGCCGTGCATCGGGTCGCACTGCCACACCACCTGGTGCCCGCTGGCGGTGACCTTCTCCACGATCGCCGGCAGGACGTCGCGGATCTTCCCGTTGCCCATCCGGCTGATCAGCGTCAGCTTGCCGGGCAGCCCGTCGGGGTCCAGCCGCTCGACGAGCTCGGTGGCCTGCTCCGGCGTCGTCGTCGGGCCGATCTTCACGCCGATCGGGTTGGCCAGCTGGGAGACGAACTCGATGTGCGCGCCGTCCATCTGCCGGGTGCGCTCGCCGACCCAGACGAAGTGGGCGGAGAGCGCGTAGGGGCGGCCCTCGTGCATGCGCAGCAGCGCCCGCTCGTAGTCGAGGATCAGCGCCTCGTGCGAGTTGTACAGCTCAACGGCGCGCAGCGCCTCGGAGTCGACGCCGCAGGCCTTCATGAACGCCAGCGCCCGGTCGATCTCGCGGGCGATGACCTCGTACCGCACGCCGGCCGGCGAGCTGGCGACGAAGTCCTGGTTCCAGTTGTGCACCGCGTGCAGGTCGGCCAGCCCGCCCTTGGCGTAGGCGCGGATCATGTTCATCGCCGCGGCGGAGTTCGCGTAGGCGCGCACCAGCCGGTACGGGTCGGGGATGCGCTTCTCCAGCACCGGCTCGAGGTCGTTGACCATGTCGCCGCGGTAGGAGGGCAGGCCGAGGGCGTCGGTGTCCGACGAGCGCGGCTTGGCGTACTGGCCGGCGACCCGGCCCACCTTCACCACCGGGACGCTCGCCCCGTAGGTGAGGACGACGGCCATCTGCAGCAGCGTCCGCGTGGTGGCCTGCAGGTGCGGCTCGGTGTTGAGGTCGAAGGTCTCGGCGCAGTCGCCGCCCTGGAGCAGGAACGCCTTGCCCTGGGCCACGTCGGCGAGCTGGGCGCGGAGCGCATCCACCTCGCTGGGCGCGACGATCGGCGGCACGGTGGAGAGCGTGCCCAGGACGGCGTCGAGCGCGGCGCGGTCGGGCCAGGCCGGCTGCTGGGCGGCGGGCAGCTCCCGCCACCGGTCCAGACCGGGGACGAGCTCGGCAGGATCGGTGAGAGTCACGTACCCGAGGGTACGGCGCCCGCCGCCGGCCTCCGGGAGAGACGCCTCACCCGGAGCCCGCGGGGTCAGCCGAAGAACACCTCGGCCTCGGCGTAGCGCTCCGGCGGCACCAGCTTCAGCTGCGCGGTGGCCTCGCTGAGCCGGACCCGCACGATGTCGGTGCCGCGCAGCGCGACCATGATCCCCGACTCCCCGTCGTGCACGGCGTCGATCGCGGCCAGGCCGAACCGGGTGGCCAGCACCCGGTCGAACGGCGAGGGCGTGCCGCCACGCTGCACGTGCCCGAGGACGACGGCCCGCGCCTCCCGGTTGGTGCGCTCCTCGATCACCGCGGCCAGCGCCGCGCCGATGCCGCCGAGGCGGACGTGGCCGAAGGCGTCCCGCTCCCCCGCCGAGAGCATCAGGCCGCCGTCCTCGGGGGCCGCCCCCTCCGAGACGACGACGATCGGCGAGAAGCCGGACTCGAACCGGTGCAGGCAGTGCGCGACGACGGCGTCCACGTCGAACGGCTTCTCCGGGATGAGGACGACGTTGGCGCCGCCGGCCATGCCCGCGTGCAGCGCGATCCAGCCGGCGTGCCGGCCCATCACTTCCACGACGAGCGTCCGGTGGTGGCTGTCGCCGGTGGTGTGCAGCCGGTCGATGGCCTCCATCGCCACGCCCACGGCGGTGTCGAAGCCGAAGGTGTAGTCGGTGGCGTCCAGGTCGTTGTCGATCGTCTTCGGCACCCCGACGACGGCCACCCCGGCCTCGGCCAGCCGGGTGGCGACGCCGAGGGTGTCCTCGCCGCCGATCGGGATCAGCGCGTCGATGCCCAGCCGGTCGAGGGTGGCGAGCACGCGGTCGCCCCCGCCCTCCAGCGCGTAGGGGTTGGTGCGCGAGGTGCCGAGGACGGTCCCGCCGC
This sequence comes from Blastococcus sp., assembly GCA_041640835.1. Taxonomy (GTDB): domain Bacteria; phylum Actinomycetota; class Actinomycetes; order Mycobacteriales; family Geodermatophilaceae; genus Blastococcus. The sequence continues at coordinate 3,752 of JBEPZM010000110.1, read as the reverse complement.
GGGGCAGGATGCCGCGGACGGCGGCCAGGTCCAGCGGCACCGTGTCGCCCTCGATCGCGCCGCGCCAGCCGTCCCGGAAGCCGACGATCTCGTCGCCGTGCTCACCGATGCCCTTGCGCACCACGGCGCGGATGACCGCGTTGAGGCCGGGGCAGTCGCCGCCGCCGGTCAGGATGCCGATCCGCATGCGTTCCTCCGGTGGGGCCAGGACTGACGTCCTGGCCCATGATGCCGCAGGTCACGCCGCCGTGGACCGGCGACGCGTCGCACGCCAAGGGTGCCGTCGACCCGCCCCCGCGGCTGATCCGCTGGCCGTTGTGGCGGGCGCACTCCTGGCGACGTGCACCGGTACGCGGCACAGCGGGTACCCGTGCCCGGAGCAGCGGTCCACGCCGGTCACCTCCAGCGACGTCGCGACGTGCTCGATGCGGCGGGAGTGCGCCATCCCGGCGCCGTCATGCCGCGGATGGTGCCCGATGACGAGCCGGTCACAAAAAGGCCGTTCACGTTCCGGTTCCGTCGGGGGCTGCCGAGAACCCGGGTACGACGGCGGTCGAGAGGGCCGCCGCGCCGACCCCTCGGAGGACCCACGTGCCGCAGCCCCCCTGGACCCTGCCGACCTGGGCGGTCCCCTCGGGATGGGGCATCCGGACCAAGGTGGTCGCGCTCGCCGTGGCCAGCGTCGCCGTCACCGGCGTCGCGATGGGCGGGGTGAGCGCCTGGCAGAGCAGCGGTTTCGCCGCGGACGCCAAGCGCGACATCCAGACGCTGATCGACGACGGGGTGTCCCGCGCCGCCACCGGGGTCCACGACGTTGTCTCGACCCAGGGCGCCTCCACCGCGGCGAAGGTCGACTCCGACCTCGCCGTCGCCGAGTACGTGCTGGAACAGTCCGGCGGCTTCTCCATCGCCGATCCCGAGGACGGGCGGGTGACCTGGGACGCGAAGAACCAGTACTCCGGCGAGGTCACGCAGCTCCAGCTCCCGGAGGCGCTCATCGGTGGCGAGTGGATCGGCAAGAACACCGACGTCGCCGTTCCCACCCCCGTGGTGGACACGATCAAATCGATGACCGGCGCGACCGTCACGCTCTTCCAGCGCACGCCGTCGGGTGACTTCCTGCGTGTCGCCACCAACGTCGAGGCGGCCTCGGGCGCCCGCGCCATCGGGACCTAAATCCCGGCCACGAATCCCGACGGCACACCGAACGCCGTGGTCTCGACCGTCATGGACGGCCAGACATACCGCGGCAACGCCTATGTCGTCGACTCCTGGCTGGTCTCGGCCTACGCGCCGTTGTTCGGACCGGCAGGCGACGTCATCGGGATCACCTACGTCGGCCAGAAGCAGGAGAACCTGCCGGCCCTGCGGGAGAGTCTCGAGGCCACGACCATCGGCGAGAACGGCTACATCCAGGTCCTCGGCGGTACCGGCGACCAGGCGGGCGCCGTGCTGATCAGCCGTGGCGCGGCGCTCGACGGCGAGAACCTGCTCGAGACCACCGATGCCGAGGGCACCCCGTACGTCCGGCAGATGGTCGAGGCGGGCGTCGCCCTGGAACCTGGCGAGCACGCGACTGTCCACTTCGTCTCCCCGGACGGCGGTCCTACGACGGCGCAGGTGAGCTACTACGCGCCCTGGGACTGGGTCATCGCGACCGTCGCCCTCGACGCCGACTTCTCCGCCGCGGTCCAGTCGATCGACGAGGGCCGTGGCTCGATGCTGACGGCCCTGGCGGTGGCCGGACTGGTCATCGCGGTCCTCGGTGGGCTGATCGCGCTGTCGGTGGGACGGCGGCTCACCGCACCACTGGAGCACCTGCGCGACCGCATGGCCGAGATCGCCGACGGCGAGGGCGACCTGACCCAGCGCATGGACGAGCGGCGCGCGGACGAGGTCGGCCAGCTCTCCACGGCGTTCAACCGGTTCGTCGACAAGGTGGCCGTCACGGTGCGCGACATCGGCCGGTGCGCCCGCGAGGTGGCCTCGTCGGCGGCCGGCGTCTCGTCGGTGGCCGACGGGCTGGGTCGACGGGCCGCACGCAGCCGCGACCAGGCGCAGGGCGCGCACCGGGCCGCGGCCGAGATCAGCAGCAGCGTCTCAGCGGCGGCCACCGGCGCGCACGAGATGGGCGCCTCCATCACCGAGATCTCGCGCAGCGCGGCCGAGGCAGCAGAGGTCGGGCGTCAGGCGGCCGGGCTCGCTGCGCGGACCGAGGCCACGATCGGCACGCTGGGCGCCAGCTCTGCGGAGATCGGCGACGTGGTGCGGGTGATCGCCGGCGTCGCCGAGCAGACCAACCTGCTCGCATTGAACGCCACGATCGAGGCGGCGCGCGCCGGGGACGCCGGCAAGGGCTTCGCGGTCGTCGCCAACGAGGTCAAGGATCTCGCGCAGGAAACCGCCAAGGCCAGCGAGGACATCGCCCAGCGCGTGCAGGGCATCCAGCGGGAGGTGTCGGCGGCGGTGCGGTCCATCGCGCAGATCGCCGAGGTGGTCCACTCCATCAACGACCACCAGACGACCATCGCCAGCGCCGTCGAGGAGCAGACCGCGACCACCGGCGAGCTCACCCGCAGCGTGGCCGCGGCGGCCGACGGGGCCGGCACGGTGACGGCCACGCTCACGACGGTCGCCGAGGACGCCGACGCGAGCGCCGTCGACGTGGAACGGGCTCGCACCGCAGCGCAGGAGCTGGACGGACTGTCCCGCGAGCTGAACCGGCTGCTCGGGGTCTTCACCGTCTGACGGTGCGCGGTTCAGCCGGTCGCCATCGCCCAGCTCGTCGGGCCGTCGGGCGCCAGCTGCACCTCGGCGCGGACGGTGAAGCCGTGCGCCTCGTAGAAGGGCACGTTGGCCGGGTTCATGGTGTCCAGGCAGGCCACGAGCCCGGCGTCCCGGGTGGCGGCGAGGCCGCGCTCCAGCAGCTCCGCTCCGCCACCCCGGCGCCAGGAGCCGGGGTCGACGCCGAGCAGGTGCAGGTAGGCGTGCGGCTCGGGCGGCCGCAGCGCCGCGAGCGCCCCCATCGCGGCGCCCACCTCCCTGGCCCGCTCGGCGCCCATCACGGCGGTCAGGAGGCCGCCGATCGAGGGCAGCTCCTCCGGGGCGGCCGCGGGGTCGGCCTCCGGGGTGGCCTCCGCCGAGGGCCACTGCCACATCGCGACCCCGACGGGGTCCGGGCGCAGCAGGACGTCGACGCGGCCGTCGGCGAGGTAGTGCTCCGCGAACAGCCCGAACATCGCCGCGCAGGCGTGCGGCCGGACCTCCTCGTCGGGGAAGAACCACACCATCAGCGGGTCGTCGACGAAGGCGCGGGCCAGCACGGTGCGCGCCCGGACGGCGCTGATCTCTGCCACGCCGTGCAGCGTCCCCGACCGGCCGTCCGGGCGCCAGGCCGGCTCAGCCCCCGGCTGCCTCGATGGCCCGCCAGCGCGCCAGGTTGTAGCGGGCGTCCACCAGCGCGTCGTGCGTGCCCTCGGGCTTGGGCGGCAGGGGCGGCTGACCGCGGTCGTCCCAGCGCTGCCGCAGCTCCCGGGTGAACCGCGGGACCGGCCGGGGCAGGGCGGGCATCGCGCCCCAGAGCTGGGCCAGGGCGACGTGGTCGTAGGCGGCGAACCAGGCCCACAGCTCGATCTCCTCGCCCGGCCCGGTGAGGAAGGCGAGCAGGTCGTCGCGGATCCGCTCGCGGCTGCGCCACGCCTTGTCGGCGGGCGGCGGGAGCTGGTCGAGCACGTTGCGGCGCACCCACGGGA
>JBEPZM010000109.1:0-10340 GCA_041640835.1 Blastococcus sp. | reverse complement strand
GTCCGGCGGTCCATTTCCTCGACGATCTTGCCCTGCCGCGCGACGAGGATCCGATCGCTGAGGGTCAGTATCTCCGGCAGGTAGGAGGAGATGACGATCACGGCGATGCCCGAGTCGGCAAGCTCGTTGATGAAGGTGTGGATCTCGACGATGGCGCCGACGTCGGCCCCGTGGTCGTGCCCCTCGTGGTCGTGGTCGTGGTGGTCGTGGTCGTGGTGGTGGTGGTGGTGGTGGCGGGCTGCGCGGTGTCGTCGGCCGGCGTGGACGACTCCTCGACGGTGCTCACGCTGGTCACCGACACCGTCGTGACCTGCGCCGGCTCGCCCTGCGCCGGCTCGCCCGGGGCGGGCTCGGCCGGCTCGGCCGGCTCGGCGGTGGGAGCGGTGCCGGGCTCGGGGCTCGTCGGTTCGGGCGCCGGGGCGGTCTGCTCGACCGGAGCGGTCGGGACCGGTTCGTCCGCGCTCGCGACGTCGGCGGCCAGTGCCAGGCCGGCGTACACGCCCGCCCCCAGGACACCGGTGACGAGGAAACGACGGACCCAGGACCGGCCGGCGGCAGGCAGCGCCCGCACGTCGTCGAATCCCGGATGGCCCGTCACGCGGCGGACGCTAGGAAGCGCTCCGTGCGCGGCGCTAGCACTCGGTACCCGGCCGTTTCGTTGCTCCGGAGTGTCCTCCCTCACATCCTTACGGGTGAACGCGGAGAGTGAGGGCGACTCTCAACTTGACTTCGGTGCGTGTCCGGGTCACCACATACGGGCGTCCGATCCGACCCGCCGGGAGGGCGCGATGGTCGTACGGTGCGGACCATGACCGCGACCCACGAGGTGACCAACCAGGTCCCGCCGTTGACCGGCCACGACCCGATCGCCGGGGACGCCGCCCTGGCGGAGGCCTGCCTCCGGCACGCCGACAGCGCGACGCTGGACTCGCTTTCCGGGCTGGGGCGGCTCGCCGGCAGCGAGCAGGCCCAGGAGTGGGGCAGGTTGGCGAACGAGAACCCGCCCCGGCTGCGCACCCACGACCGCTACGGGCACCGGATCGACGAGGTCGAGTTCCATCCGGCCTGGCACGAGCTGATGCGGACCGCGGTCGAGAACGGCCTCGCCGGTGCGCCGTGGCGGGCGGCCGCCGCAGGCGACGCGCACGCCCACGTCCGGCGGGCCGTGGGGTACCTGGGCTGGACCCAGGTCGAGATGGGCCACGGCTGCCCCACGACCATGACCTACGCCGTCGTGCCGGCGCTGCGCCGGGCGCCGGAGCTGGCGGCCCGCTTCGAACCGGGTCTCACCGCGGCGGCCTACGAGTTCGGGCTGACCGAGCCGTCGGGCAAGCGCGGCCTGGTCGCCGGCATGGGGATGACCGAGAAGCAGGGCGGGTCCGACGTCCGGTCCAACACCACCCGCGCGGTGCCCCAGCCGGACGGGAGCTACCGGCTGACCGGCCACAAGTGGTTCACCTCGGCGCCGATGAGCGACCTGTTCCTGGTGCTGGCCCAGCTCGACGAAGGGGTCTCCTGCTTCCTCGTCCCCCGCGTGCTGGACGACGGCGCTCGCAACGTGTTCCACGTGCAACGTCTCAAGGACAAGCTCGGCGACCGGTCCAACGCCTCCAGCGAGGTGGAGTTCGACGGGACGACGGGCTGGCTGGTGGGCGAGCCCGGCCGCGGCGTCCCGGCCATCATCGAGATGGTCAACATGACCCGGCTGGACTGCGTCCTCGGCTCGGCCGCCACCGTTCGCGCCGCGCTGACCCAGGCGATCCACCACGCCCGGCACCGGTCGGCCTTCGGGGCCCTCCTGGTCGACCAGCCGCTCATGCAGAACGTGCTCGCCGACCTGGCCGTGGAGAGCGAGGCCGCCACGGCGCTCGGCGTGCGCCTGGCCGCCGCGGTGGACGCCGGGGAGTCCGCGTTCCTGCGGCTGGCGGGGGCCGCCGCGAAGTTCTGGGTCTGCAAGCGGACCCCAGGCGTCGTCGCCGAGGCGATGGAGGTGCTCGGCGGGAATGGGTACGTCGAGGAGTCCGGGCTGCCCCGGCTCTACCGGCAGTCGCCGCTGAACTCCATCTGGGAGGGGTCGGGCAACGTCATCGCGCTGGACGTCCTGCGAGCCATGGGGCGGTCCTCGGAGTCCCTGGCCGCGGTGACCGAGGAGATCGACCTCGCCCGCGGGGTCGATCCCCGGTTCGACGACGCCGTGAAGCGCCTCTCCGCCGAGCTCGGCGACCCGGACCGGCTGCCGCTGCGGGCCCGCCGCATCGCCGGCCTCCTGGCGCTGTGCCTGCAGGGGTCGCTGCTCCTGCGGCACGCCCCGGCGCCGGTCGCCGACGCCTTCTGCGCCTCCCGGCTGGGCGGTGACTGGGGGGCCGTGCTGGGCACTCTCCCCGCCACCACGGACGTCGCGTCGCTGGTCAGCCGCGCGGCGGTCGGAACACCCGGCTGAGCCCCCGGGAGCAGTAGGCTCGTGGCGTCCGGTCGCGTGCATCTCGGCCAGGACCGGGACGGATCTGTGCCGTAATCTCCGCGTACGCGGACCATCGAGAGCCAGCGGACGGAGTGCGGGGAGCGTGGCTTCAGACGACGGGTCCAGGCCGGACCTGGCCGGCGTCCCCGATGCCGTCTTCCGGCTCGACGCGGGCGGCCACATCGCCTACGTCAACGCCGCTGCCGAACTGCTGCTGGAACGGCGCGCCGAGGAGCTCCTGGGCCGCCGGGCGCGGGACTGCTTCCCGGCCGCGGTGAACACCATCGCCGAGGAGCGGTACCAGCAGACCCTCGCCGACGGCCGGACCCGCGAGTTCGACTACTTCTACGAGCCGCAGGACCGCTGGTACGAGATCCGGGTGTTCGCCGACCCGCCCGGGGTCTCGGTCTTCTTCCGGGACGTCGACTCGCGGCACCGCGCCGACGCCGAGCGGGAAGCCGAGCTGCGGCGGCTCACCTCGGTGCTCGAGGCGCTGCCGTCGGCGACGGTCCTCCTCGACGAGGACCGGCGCATCCTCACCGGGAACCGGGCCTGGATGACCCGCCGGGCCCAGCCGGAGCTCGCGATCGGGGTGCCGGGCAGCGACTACCTGGCGGCCGTGCAGCCCGGCCTCGCGCCTGCCGACGCCGAGACCATCGCGGCAGGGATCCGTCGGCTGCTCGACGCGCCGGCCGGGACGACGCCGGCCACCTTCGAGCACGAGTACCCCCGGTCGACGCCGACCACGACCGGCTGGTTCCGGATGCAGGCCTCCCGGGTGGAGCTCTCCACCCGGATCGTGGTCACCCACACCGACGTCACCGAGCGCGTGCGCGGTGAGCAGGCGCTGGCCTGGCGGGCGCGGCACGACGACCTGACCGGCCTCCCCAACCGCAGCACGCTGCTCGACCTGACCGCCGAGGCGCTGGCGTCCGGGCAGGACGAGGACGGCGCCGGGGCGGCGCTGATCGTCCTCGACCTCGACGGCTTCAAGACGATCAACGACTCGCTGGGCCACGGCATCGGCGACCAGCTGCTCCGCCAGGTGGGCCACCGGCTGGCCGGCGTGCTGCGGCCCGGGGACGCCGTCGGCCGGCTGGGCAGCGACCAGTTCGTGGTCCTGGCCCACCACTGCCACGTGTCGGACGCGGCGGACCTCGCCTTCCGGCTGCAGGGCACCTTCACCCGGCCCTTCCCCGCCTCGGGGATCTCCGTGCCCCTCTCGGCGAGCGTCGGCGTGGCGGTCGCCCAGCCCGACGCCCGGGACCCGCACCAGCTGCTCAGCGACGCCGACGCGGCGATGTTCGCCGCCAAGAGCATGGGCCGCGACCGGGTGCGGCTGTTCTCGCCGGGCCTGCGGGAGGCCGCCCGGTGGCGGCTGGAGGTCGCCACGCGGCTCCGGGACGAGGCGATCGACCAGCTGGTCGTGCACTACCAACCGGTCGTCCGGCTCGACACCGGCGCCGTGGAGGGCGTGGAGGCGCTGGTGCGCTGGCAGCACCCCGAGCGCGGCCTCCTCGCCCCGGACACCTTCCTGGCCGTCGCCGAGGAGACCGGCCAGATCATCCCGATCACCCGCTGGCTGCTCCGCGAGACCACCCGTCGCGCCGCCGCCTGGGCTGCCGAGGGGATGCCGCTGCGCATGTCGGTCAACATCAGCGCGCGGCACTTCTCCGCCGAGACCCTGGTCCGCGACGTCCGGCTGGCGCTCCGGGAGTCAGGTCTCCCGCCCGACCAGCTGGTGCTCGAGCTCACCGAGACCAGCATCGCGGAGGACCCGACCCGCGCCGAGGACCAGCTCACCGTCCTCCGCCGCGCCGGGGTCCGGGTCGCGATCGACGATTTCGGGACCGGCTGGTCCTCGCTGGCCCAGCTGTTCTCCCTGCCCATCGGCACGCTGAAGATCGACCGCTCGCTGCTCGTCGCCGCCGAGCGGGTCACCGGCGGAGAGGGCGGCGCGGTGCTGGCGGCGATCGTGGCGCTCACGCGGACGCTGGGCATCCGCTCGGTCGCCGAGGGGGTCGAGACCGTCGAGCACCTGCGGATGGTGCGGGAGGCCGGCTGCGACATGGTCCAGGGCTGGCTGCTCGGCCACCCGATGCCGGCCGACGAGGTGCCCCGCTGGGTGCAGCGGGTGGAGGAGGCGGGCGGCGACGCCTGCGCGATCGCGGCAGCGACGACGACGGTGCCCACCGCCCCGTGAACGCGCGCCGCATCATCCGCCGGGCGACCGCCCCGGCCGGGCCACCGACCGCCGTCCCGCCGTCCCCTCCCGGACCGTCCGCGACGGATCGGCGACCGGCGGGGCAGACTGCTCCCGTGCTGGACAGCCCCTCCGCCCCCGCCCCGGTCGACGACGCCCCGGCTCCGCTGCCTGCTGATGGCGCAGCGTCCGACGGAGGCCGTCCCCGGCCGCCGCTGGACCTGCTCATCTGGGACGCCCCCAACATCGACATGACCCTGTCGACCGTGATCGGTGCGCGGCCGACCAAGGACTCCCGGCCACGGTTCGACGCGATCGCGGCGTGGTTCGTGGCCGGCGCCGAGAACGGCGGGTCGGGGGCGCTGCCGGAGGTCGAGGCGTGCGTCTTCGCCAACATCCCGCCGCAGCCGGGCACGCTGCGCGGGTTCGTCGAGGCGCTGCGCGGGTTCGGCTACGCGGTATTCGCCCGGCCGAAGCTGCAGCCGAACGACGACATCGACCAGGACATGCTCGACCACATCGCGGTCCGCGAGCACAGCCACCAGCTGCGCCGCCTGATCGTCTTCTCCGGCGACGGACGGAACTTCGCCGAGCCGCTGGAGCAGCTGGCCCGGCGCGGCACCCAGGTCGTCGTCGTGGCCTTCAGCGAGGTCGCCGGGTACGCGATCAGCTCCGACGTCCTGGAGTTCATCGACATCGAGGACGTGCCCGGCGCGTTCGTCGAGCCGCTCGACCGGGTGCGGCTCGACGCCCTGCCCGCCGACGGCGCGTGGCTGCGTCCGACCCGCAGCCTGCGCGAGTTCGTCAGCTCGTACGCGGCACGCCGCCCCTGAGGCCGCCGCGCGGTGGCCCGGCGGTTACGGTTCGTGCCGTACAGGGTCCGGTCCACGGTTGCGGGTCACGGTCCGCGGCTGGAGAACGGAGACTTTCGATGACCAGCGTCCCCGGTGTCGACCATCCCGAGGAGCAGGGCGAGGCGGACGTGACCCTCGCCGCCCGCGGGATCTCGGTGAGCTCGCGGGTGGAGTTCGTGGGTGACGGCGTGATCACCGTGCGCCCCTCGGCCGGCGAGTTCGTCGAGCAGAGCGTCGTCGTCCCCGGGGACTCCGTCGAGGTCTACTGGAAGGCCGCCGAGACCCGCCGCGCGCTGCCCGCCCAGGTGCTCGAGGTCGAGAGCGGTGCCGTGGTCCGCTGGCGCCTCCGGGTCACCGGGCCCGCGGAGGAGAGTCAGCGCCGCACGGCCGTCCGGGGACGGGTCACCGTCCCCGTCACGGCCGGCCACGGGTCGGTCGACCTCACCGGCGAGAGCATGGACCTGAGCGAGAACGGCATCCGGGCCCAGTTCGAGGGGTTCGGCGCCGTCCCGGAGTCCGGCGCCTCGCTGGACCTCGTCGTCACGCTGGAGGACGGCGAGGTGCGCACCAAGGCCGAGGTGGTCCGGGCGCAGGCCCGTGGAGCCCGCTGGATCATGTCCATCCGGTTCGTCGGCATCCAGGAGAAGGACCAGGACCGGGTGCGCCGTCGGGTGTTCCAGGCCCTGCGCGAGGAGCGCGCCCGCAGCATGGACTGACCGGCTCCATGACCTGTCGTCCTCCGGACGACACCGCGGCCAGGAGCCGTCCCCCCGCTGCTCGGAGCGCGTCGGTCGCTCGATCGGCGACCCCTCCGGGGCCACCTCCTCACGACTGGAACGACTCGCGCCTTACTCCCGGCGGAAGTCCCCGGAGCGCGGCTCGGGAAGGCGGTCCCGGTGCTGCGCCTGCTCCTGGGCCTCGGTGCGGCCGGAGGGCAGCCGGGCCCACACGTGCTTGCGCCCGGGGCGCTTCTCCCAGCCGACGCTGGACGACAGCTGGGTGACCAGGTGCAGCCCCATGCCGCCCAGCGCGGGGTCGCGGTCGATGGCCGGTACGGGCGGTCGGTCGGGCGCCTCGTCGCTCAGGTCGAGCAGCCAGCCCTCCGGCCCGGCGACGACGAGGGCGCGGACGTCCCCGCCGCCGTGCCGCAGGGCGTTGGAGGCCAGCTCCTCGAAGACGAGGAGCAGCCCGTCACGGGCGTCCTCGGTCGACGCCGACGCCACCGAGGGGTGGGCGATCCGTGCCCGCAGGTCCGACCGCACCCGCGAGACGACGTGCATCGCCTCGAGCTGCCAGTGCCAGACGTCACCGGGCACGGAGGGGACGGGCGCCGTGGGCCACGCCTCCTGAGCCGGCTCGTCGGCCATCGCTTCTCCTCGCGTCTGCTCCGCAAGCGGGGCCGGGGTGCTCCCCGGCCGCGGCCCCATCCTGACCGATGCGGGGCCGGAGCGCGAAGGGGGGCGGGTGACTGCCGCCTGCACGGGGCACAATTCCCGTGTGGACGAGCTCACGCGCGACCTCAGCCGGGTGGTCCTCGCCGACCGCGCCCTCGAGGAGGTCCTCACCGAGATCACCGGCATCGCCGCCCGGGGGGTGCCCGGTGCGGAGTCGGTGTCCACGACGCTGCTGCGCGGTGAGAAGCCCTTCACCGCCGCCCACCACGGCGAGATGGCCCTCCAGGCCGACGAGCTGCAGTACGACGAGGGCTTCGGCCCCTGCATGGACGCCGGCCGCGGGGGCGTCGTCCTGCGGGTCGACGACATGCTCACCGAGCAGCGGTGGCCCAGCTATGTCGCGCGGGTGAGCGAGCAGGGCGTGCGCAGCTCGCTGTCGGTGCCGCTGCCCTTCCAGGGCAACGTCATCGGCGCCCTGAACATGTACTCCTCGAAGCCGGAGGCGTTCGTCTCCGCCGAGTCGCTGGACGCGGGCCGGGACGTCGCCGAGGCGATCGCCGTCGCGGTCGTCAACGCCACGGCGCACCACCGGCTGACCGAGCAGGCCCGCAACCTGCAGATCGCGATGGAGACCCGCGCGGTCATCGAGCAGGCCAAGGGCGTGCTCATGGCCCAGCGGCGGGTGGACGAGGACCAGGCCTTCGAGATCCTCCGCGACGCCTCGCAGCGCTACAACCGGAAGCTGCGCGACATCGCCGTCGGCATCGTGGAGTCGACGCAGCAGGGTTAGGCGGGCCCGTCGAGGCGGCTCAGGCGCGACACCAGGAACTCGACCGCGGCTGCGACGTCGAGGGTCTCGGCCACCTCGACCGCCGTCGGGGACGTCGACACCGTCCGGCGGTCCACGAGCGTCTGGCCGCGCCCGGCGCCCAGCGTCGTGTCGACGACGACGTCCCGGCTGACGGTCCCCAGCGTGCCCGGTGCGATCGCCTCGGTCAGCGCGAGCGCGTCGTGGACGACCACCCCGGCGGTGCCGTAGGCGCCGCGGGCGTGCTCGAGGTACTGCTGCAGGATCGCGGCGGCCGTGGCCCCGATCGGGCCTGCCGCGGCGAACCGGGCGATGCCCTCCTCGCTCAGCACGGTCGGCAGCGTGACGTCGAGCCCCACCATGACCGTGGGGATGGTCGAGCCGAACACGGCGGCGGCCGCCTCGGGGTCGGACCAGATGTTGAACTCCGCCGCGGCGGTGACGTTGCCCCCGCGCCCGGCCGAGCCGCCCATGACGACCAGCCGGCCGATGCGGGCGGCGGCCTCCGGGTAGACGGCCAGCAGCAGCGCGATGTTGGTCAGCGGGCCGATCGGCGCGACGGTGACCGGAACAGGGGAGCTCATCAGCAGCTCGGCCAGCGCGACGACCGCGGGGCGCGGGTCGAGCCGCGCCGGGGACGGCGGCAGCTGCACGCCACCCAGGCCCTCGGTGCCGTGCACGTGCCCCGCCCGCTCCGGCTGGGGGTGGATGAGGGAGGCCTGCGCACCGGCGGCGACCGGGACGTCGGAGCGGCCGGCCAGGTGCAGCACCCGGAGCGCGTTCTCCGTCGTCAGCTCGAGGTCGACGTTGCCGTGCACCGTGGTGACCAGCCGGAGGTCGACCTCCGGGCTGGCCAGCGCGAGCAGGATCGCCAGCGCGTCGTCGATGCCGGGGTCGGTGTCGATCACGAGGGGGATGCGGTCGGTCACCGCAGCATCCTCGCAGTGCCGGCTCAGGCGCCGGTCGTCGCCCGCTCGTCGCGGACGGGCTCGGGCGTGGCCCGCCACCACGGCGCCTGGGCCAGCAGGTACAGCGCGACGCCGACGGCCAGCAGGATGCCGGCCCGCAGCCAGATGCCGGCCTCCTGCTGCCAGAGCAGCAGCAGGCACGAGGCGATGGCGAGCACCGGCACGACGGGCCAGACCCGGAAGTGGTCGGCGTCCACGACGTCCTTGCGCAGCACGAGGACGGCGATGTTCGTGCTGAGGAAGACGAACAGCAGCAGGAGGACGACGGTGTTGGCGAGCTCGCCCAGGTCGCCGGTGAGCGTGAGCGCGATCGCCACCAGGGTGGTGACCACGATCGCCACCCACGGGGTGCGGCGCTCGGGCAGCACGCGCGCCAGCGGACGGGGGAGCAGGCCCTGCTCCGCCATCCCGAACACCAGCCGGCTGGACATGATCATCGTGAGCAGCGCTCCGTTGGCCACGGCGATGAGGGCGACGGCGCTGAACAGCTTGTCGGGGACGCCGACGTCGGCGGCGCGGACGACCTCGAGCAGCGGCCCCGACGAGCCGGCGAGCTCGTCCGGCGCCAGGACGATCGAGGCGGCGAGACCCACCAGCAGGTAGACCACGCCGGCGACCAGCAGCGCACCGAACAGGGCCCGGGGGTAGACCCGGCGGACGTCGCGCACCTCCTCGGCGACGTTGGCGGAGACCTCGAACCCGACGAAGGAGTAGTAGGCCAGCAGCGCGGCGGCCAGGACGCCGGAGGTCACCGTGACGCCCTCGGGGAACTCGGTCACCCGGCCCACGTCGCCGTCCCCGCGGCCGAGCACCAGCGCGCCCAGGACGACGACGAGCACCAGGCCGGACACCTCGATGACGGTCATCACCACGTTGGCCCGGACCGACTCCTTGATGCCGCGGGCGTTGAGGAGCGCGACGAGGACGAGGAAGACGACGGCCGCCGGCACGGCCGGCACGTCGAGGAAGACGCCGAGGTAGTCGCCACCGAACGCCAGCGACAGCCCGGCGGCGCTGGTGACGCCGGCGGCGAGCATGCAGTAGCCGACGAGGAACGAGACCAGCGGGCTGCGGAAGGCGCGCTGGGCGAAGACCGCCGATCCACCGGCGCGCGGGTACTTGGTCACCAGTTCCGCGAAGGACGCCGCGGTGAGCATCGCCAGGACGAGGGCGACCAGCATCGGCAGCCACACCGCGCCGCCGACCTCGGTGGCGATCTCCCCGACCAGTGCGTAGACACCCGCGCCCAGCACGTCGCCGAGGATGAACAGGAACAGCAGTTTCCCGGTGACCGACCGCTTGAGTCGGGTGTCCCCGTCCGCGTCGTGGTCCCCGGCTGTGGCCGTCGCGCCCTGCGCCTGCTCATGCACGCGCCGAGTCTCGGAGCCTCCTGCGTCGACGGCAATTCGGCGGTACCCGATCGGTGGAAACCGGGGGCCGGCGGAGCGCGACACGCGGGCGCGGCGCGGGGCGGCCGGGAGTGACCGATGGGGCAGATGCGGCTTTCCACGCTCACGGAGCGCGGCTTGTCGACAAGGCTCCGCCCCGGGAACGGGGTCACCGGCCGCTCCGGGACGGCCGGGCAACGGTTCGGTCACGCGCGCTCCAGGAAGCGTCGGGAACGGCCGTCGCACCGGACCGGACTGCCTAGT
>JBEPZM010000108.1:0-10372 GCA_041640835.1 Blastococcus sp. | reverse complement strand
CCCTCACTCGAGGGGGCGCCCCGGCGTCAGTCGCGGACGACGGCGGTGCCGGTGATCCGGTCGTGCAGTCCGCGGCCGTCGGCGTCGACCAGCAGCGCCGGCACCAGCAGGATCAGCAGCCCGGTGCGGACGACGGCCCGCCAGGGGGCCAGCCGCTGACCGGGCCGCGGGTGGGCCAGGCGCAGGCCGAGCACCCGCATGCCGGGGGTCTGACCGGCGACCACCAGGAACGCGACGGTGAGCACCGCGAACGACAGCAGGCTCCAGTTGCCCGGCAGGTCCGGAGCGGTGAACAGCCCGGCGACCAGCGCCGCGGCGAGCGAGTCGATCAGGAAGGCGCCCATCCGCGTGCCGAACGTGGCCAGCGAGCCGGCGCCCTCGGTGGGGAGCCCCAGGGAGGCGCCCCGCGGGCGCTCCTGAGAGGGTGGCGACACGTCCCTGACCATGAACGCCAGGGTAGAACCTGGCTCGCGAGCACCCGGCGAGCCCGTGGAACGATGCCCCGCGACACGCCGGCCGCGGTGTTACCGCCCCGAAACACACGGGACACCCGGGGGCAACTCCCCGCTCGTAGCTTTCCGTTCGACCGTCCACAATCCCGGAGGATCGATGTTCAACAGTCCCGACGAGGTCGCCGCCTACATCCGCGACAACGACGTCAAGTTCGTCGACGTGCGCTTCTGCGACCTGCCCGGCGTCATGCAGCACTTCACCATCCCGGCGTCGACCTTCGGTGAGGACACGTTCTCCGAGGGCCTGGGCTTCGACGGTTCGTCGATCCGCGGGTTCCAGACGATCAACGAGTCGGACATGCTGCTGCTGCCCGACGCCAGCAGCGCGTACGTCGACCCGTTCCGCATCCACAAGACGCTGAACATCAACTTCTTCATCCACGACCCGATCACGCGCGAGGCCTACAGCCGCGACCCGCGGAACGTGGCGAAGAAGGCCGAGGCCTACCTCGCCGCCAGCGGCATCGCCGACACCGCCTACTTCGGCGCCGAGGCGGAGTTCTACATCTTCGACTCGATCCGGCACGGCTCCGGCATCAACGAGGGCTACTACCACATCGACGCGGTCGAGGGCTCCTGGAACACCGGCTCGCTGACCGGCGAGAACGGCGTCGGCCCGAACCTGGGCTACAAGACCCGCCCGAAGGGCGGCTACTTCCCGGTCGAGCCCTACGACCAGCAGAGCGACCTGCGCTCCACGATGATGGTCAACCTAGCCAACGCCGGGCTGGAGCTGGAGCGCGGCCACCACGAGGTCGGCACCGGCGGTCAGGCCGAGATCAACTACAAGTTCGACACCCTGCTGCGCTCGGCCGACAGCCTGATGCTGTTCAAGTACGTCATCAAGAACACCGCCTGGGCCGCCGGCAAGACCGTCACGTTCATGCCGAAGCCGCTGTTCGGTGACAACGGCTCGGGCATGCACTGCCACCAGAGCCTCTGGAAGGACGGCTCGCCGCTCTTCCACGCCGAGACCGGGTACGCCGGGCTCTCGGACATGGCCCGGCACTACATCGGTGGGCTGCTCAAGCACGCGCCGTCGCTGCTGGCCTTCACCAACCCCACGGTGAACAGCTACCACCGCCTGGTGCCCGGCTACGAGGCGCCGATCAACCTGGTCTACTCGGCCCGCAACCGCTCGGCCTGCACGCGCATCCCGATCTCCGGTGACAACCCGAAGGCCAAGCGCATCGAGTTCCGCGTGCCCGACCCGTCGGCCAACCCCTACCTCGCCTTCTCGGCGATGCTGATGGCCGGCCTCGACGGCGTGAAGAACAAGATCGAGCCCCCGGCGCCGGTCGACAAGGACCTCTACGAGCTGCCGCCCGAGGAGGCCCTGGGCATCGAGAAGGTGCCCGCGTCGCTGGACGCCGTCCTCGACCGGCTCGAGGTCGACCACGAGTACCTGATCGACGGCGGGGTCTTCACGCCCGACCTGATCGAGACGTGGATCGACTACAAGCGGGCCAACGAGATCGACCCGATCCGCCTGCGCCCGCACCCGCACGAGTTCGCGATGTACTACGACATCTGAGTCGTACCGCCGCCGCGGCCCCCGTCCTGCAGGTCAGGACGGGGGCCGCGGTGCGTCCGGCTAGGTGCGGTCGAGCAGGAACTGCCCCGCGGTCCAGGCTCCGATCACCATCAGCGCGAGCGACCACAGGAGGCAGAACACGAGGACCACCGGCACCGCCCGCTCGGTCCAGCGGCCCCGCGGTACGGGGTCGTCGACGTCCGGCCGAGCAGGCAGCGGCCGGCCGAGCCACTCTGCCGCGTGCTCCTGCGAGCAGAAGCCCGCGTCCCAGAAGGACCACTCCCCGTCCGGCCCCCTGCCGGCGACCTCCACGGTCATCCCCTCGGGGCCCTCGGGCGTCGTCGCGACCGACCGACCGCAGAGATCGCACGTCCAGTCCGTCCCGGTCGTCACGTCCTCGGGCACGACGCCGGACCCTAGGCGGGCGCGGTCGGGTTCACGACGGCTCCACCCGTCGTCAGCACGACCGTCGCGCCGCCGGCCTCGACCGCCTGCAGCGTGCGCAGCTGCAGCAGCGCGGGCTGCTCGGCGACCATGCGTGCGGCGTTGGCCAGCGCCCTGGTCGCCGCCACCTCCGACCGGGCCCGCTCCAGCGCCGCCTGGCCCTGGGCCCGCGCCACGGCGACGTCGGCGGCCGCCCGGCGGAGCTCCGCGGGGACCATGACGTCGCGGAGGGAGAGGCTGTCGATCGCCACACCGACGGCGTCGGCCGCGCCGCTGACCCCGGCCAGGACGTCGTCCGGCAGCGAGCCACGGGCGGCGAGCAGCTCGTCCAGCCTGCGCGCGCCGACCGCCTCCCGGAGCCCGATCTGCAGCGCCGCGTAGACGAAGCCGTCGGACTGCTCGACCGCCTCGTACCAGCGCCGCGGATCCGCCGTCCGCACCGCGGCCGTGAGGCTGACCTTCACCGACAGCCCGTCCGCGGTCAGCACCTCCTGGCTCGGCACGACGAGCAGCCGCGGCCGGACCAGCACCCGGACCCTCGTCCGCCGGCGCCGGGACCGCCGGTGCCGGCCGGCCCCGAGGACCTCCTCGAAGCGTCCGTCCCGGTAGAGCAGGACCCGTTCCCACTCCTGGACCACGATCTTCACGTTCCCTGCCCTCCTCTCCTCGTCCGGTGCGCGCGGGACCGCCCGGCGGGCGGTCGGGCGCCGGCGGGGAGCGCACGCAGCGCTGCAGACCGCCGGAACCGGGATGACCGCCCGCCGAACGGCATGGGGAGTCGAACCCGTGCGTTCCGAAGACGCGTGACCACATGAGCGCCCGCGACCGACGCGCAGGACCTGCGGCGGCGATGCCGCCCGGCTGCTGATCACGGGCGGGACGGACTGTAGCGACGCCGCAGCCGCTCGTCCGCCCATTTACGCGGCGAGGCGGATCAGCCGTAGCGGGCGACGAAGTTCTCCAGCAGGCGGCCGGGCTCGGTCACGACGGCCGGCGTCAGGCGGGCGACGAGCGCGTCGAGCTCCGACGGCGGGAAGTACCCCGCGTGCTGGTACACCCGCACCCGCGTGAGCAGCCCGGGGACGTCGAGCTCGGGGTGGAACTGGGTGGCGTAGACGTTGCTCCCGATCCGGAACATCTGCACGGGGCAGCCCGCCGAGCCGGCCAGCAGCGTCGCCGAGCGCGGTAGCACCCGGCACGCCTCCTTGTGCCCGACGAAGGCGTCGAACGCTCCGGGCATACCGGCCGTCAACGGATCGCTCCGGCCGGCGTCGGTGAGCTGCACCCGCACGGCCGAGATCGGCTCCCCGTAGGTCCGGTCGACGACGCCGCCCTGGTGCGTGCCCAGCGTGCCGATGCCGTAGCAGGCGCCGAGGAACGGGAAGTCGCGGGCGACCACGCGGTCCAGCAGCCGCGCGAGCTCGCGCTCCACCCGCCGCTGGACGTCGCTCTTCAGCTCGTCCGGATCGCTGGAGTTGAACGGGCTGCCGCCGAGGAGGACGCCGGCGTAGTCGTCCAGGTCGATCTCCGGGAGCGGCCCGGCCTCGACGCGGATGCGGTGGAGCTCCTGCTCCCCCAGCCCGGTCGCCCGGAGGAAGCCGGCGTACTCGTCGTCGGCGGCGACGTCCTCGGCCCGGGTGGAGAGGAGGAGGAAGGGCCGCACGACCGGATCGTAGGCGCGGCGGGTCCGACGCCGGCTCAGCCGATGCGAGCCTGCACGACGCGACGGGCCGTCTCGCGGATGCGTCCGGACTGCCGGGAGAGCGCCAGGTCCAGCAGCCGGTTGACCGGCGTCACCTCGCCCAGCCGGGCCGCGCCGGCCCACCGCGGCACCGAGACGGTGCGCGACCACGGCGAGCGCAGGCACCCGGCGATCCGGTCGGCCACCCGCTCGGGGGCGATGCCGCGGGAGAGCCGGCCCTCGGCGTCCGCGTCCGAGGTCGGTGGGTGCCCGTGGCCGCGGGCGAGCCACTCGGTCTCCACGAAGAACGGGTTGACCGTGTGCACCCGCACCCCCCGGGCGGTCACCTCCCGGCGCAGGCCCTTCACGAAGCCCCCGAGCCCGGCCTTCGTCGCCGAGTAGACCGTCAGCGGCGGCACCTGCGCCCACGCGGCCACCGAGGAGACCGCGACGACGTCGCCCCTCCCCCGCTCCCGGGCCGCGGTCAGGAGGTGCGGCAGGGCCAGCCGGGTCAGCTCGATGGCGCCGGTCAGGTTGAGCGCGACGATCCCCGCGACGGCCTCCCCCGGCATGTCCTCCACCAGGCCGGCCCAGCCCAGCCCCGCGTTGAGGACGACGCCGTCGAGCCGGCCGTGCTCGGCCAGCGTCACGTCGACCAGGCGGCCGCGGTCCTCGGCGTCGGCCATGTCGGCGGTCACGCACGTCACCCCGGGCAGCGCGCCGACGGCGTCGGCGAGCCGGTCGCCGTCCCGGGCGCAGGTGACCACCTGCGCGCCCCCACCGGCCAGCCGCTCGACGGTGGCGCGGCCGATGCCGGCGCTCCCCCCGGTGACGACGACGACGCGATCCCTCAGCTCGGACATGCGGTACGTCCTACCCACGGGGGACATCACATGCGGCCAGGCATCGAAAGCCCTGGTCCTGGGCATGGTGGACGTCATGCACCTGCCTGCTGCCCGCGGTCCCCTCAGCGAAGCCCTCGTCCGTGACCTGGCCACCCGCCCGGCGCTCTCCGCCCGGACCGTGGAGACGGCCGCCGGCCTGGCCGACGCGCCGGCCACCGTGCTCACCGACGAGGACCTGCAGCTGTCGCTGGCGATCTGCTACGAGCTGCACTACCGCGGCTTCGACGGGGTCGACGACGAGTGGGAGTGGGATCCGCAGCTCATCGGGCTGCGCTCCGGCCTGGAACGGCTGCACCTGTCCGCGCTGCGGGCCCTGGTCGGGCCGGTGCCGGTGACCGACGAGCCGATCGACGTGCAGCTCGCCGCGGCCATCGCCGAGGACGACGGGCCCTCGCTGTCGAAGTTCATGGCCCGGGAGGGCAGCCTCGAGCAGTGGCGCGAGTACCTCACCCTGCGCTCGGTCTACCACCTCAAGGAGGGCGACCCGCACACGTTCGCCATCCCGCGCCTGTCCGGCCGGACGAAGGCGGCCATGGTCGAGATCCAGGCCGACGAGTACGGCGGCGGCTCGGCCGCCCGGATGCACAGCGAGCTGTTCGCGGGCCTGATGCGCGACCTGGACCTGGACTCCACCTACGGCGCGCTGTGGGACGACGCCCCGGCCGCCGCGTTCTCCAGCGTGAACACGATGTCGCTGTTCGGGCTGCACCGGCGCTGGCGGGGCGCGGCCCTCGGGCACCTGGCCACCGTGGAGATGACCTCCTCGGAGCCCAGCCGCCGCTACTCCGCCGGCCTGCGCCGGCTCGGCTTCGACGAGTCGACGACCGTCTTCTACGACGAGCACGTCGAGGCCGACGCGGTGCACGAGCAGATCGCCTCGGTCGACATGTGCGGCGCCTTCGTGCAGGAGAACCCGGAGCTCGCCCAGGACGTCCTGTTCGGGGCGCGCAGCTCCCTGGCGATGGACGGCGTCGCGGCGCGGCACCTGCTGGGCGCCTGGGAGGAGGGCCGCTCGGCCCTCACCCGGGAGACCTCGCTCGCGGCCTGACCGGCGCCGCGCTCAGTCCCGGACGCGTGGCTCCTGCCGGAGCTGCGCGGCCGGGCGGGGCCGGCTCGGCGCGCTGGGCGCGGAGAAGCCGGCCCGCTTGTGCGTGCCGTCGCAGAAGGGCTTGATGCCCGACTTGCCGCACCGGCACAGCGCGATCGTCCGGCGGCCCGGGTCGATCTCGCCGCCGTCCTGGTCGAGCAGGCGGAAGTCGCCGCGCACGATGAGCGGGCCGTCCCGGTAGGGGGTGATCGTCGCACCCTCGCCGTCGTCGGCACCGGCCTCGACGTCGTCGGGCAGCTCGGACTCGGGAGACGGAAGGCTCGACACGCTCCCACTCTGCCCCGCTGCCCCGGACGGCACACGCGCGCGGGCCGACGGCGACCCGCACGGGGGACGCTCAGGAAGGCACCTGCGCCCCCGTCTCGTCGGTGCCGACCTCGTCCTGCTCGGCGGTCAGCGTCGGCGGGGCGAGGAGCCGGACGACGAGGACCGCGATCGCCGCGCCGACCAGCGGGGCCACGATGAACAGCCAGACGTGTTCGAGCGGCTCGCCGCCGGCGAACAGCGCCGGACCGAGGGAGCGCGCGGGGTTGACCGAGGTGCCGGTGAGCGGGATGCCGATCAGGTGGACGGCGGTGAGGGTGAGGCCGATGGCCAGCCCGGCGAACCCCGGCGCCGCCGCCTTCCCCGTCACGAGCAGGACCACCGCGACGAGCACGAACGTCATCAGCACCTCGAGGACGAAGGCACCTCCGCCGCTGATGGTCGCGCCCCAGTCGTTGGAACCCAGCACGCCGGTCTGGTCGGTGACCTCGCCGAAGTCACTGGTCAGCAGCTGCAGGACCGCGGCGCCGGCGATGCCGCCGGCGAACTGGACGATCCAGTAGGCGCCGGCCTCGGTCACCGTCATGCCCTTGGAGAGCAGCACACCGAGCGTGACCGCCGGGTTGATGTGGCAGCCCGAGATCGGCCCGATGGCGTAGGCCAGCGCCAGCAGGGTGAATCCGAACGCCAGCGCGACGCCGAACGCCCCGATGGTGTCGAAGCCGCCCACCGCCGCACCGACGGCGAGGAAGACCAGCAGGGCCGTTCCGAGGAACTCGGCGACGAGCGATCGGGTGAGCGTGGGTGACACGGGAACCTCCGGGTCGGCCGGTGCTGACCGGGCCAGGATGGCCCTCCCCGCTGCCGCGGGGAAGACGTCAGCTCTCGACGGGCTGCCCGTAGAAGACGTGCTCGACCACGCTGCGGGCGTGCCGGGTGGTGCGGTGGTAGTCGTCGAGGAACTGGCCGGGCTCGGTGTCCGGGCCGTAGCCGCAGGCACGGGCCACGCCCTCCAGCTCCAGTCCCGGCCGCGGCAGCTGGTCGCTGGGCCGGCCGCGCACGAGGAATACCGCGTTGCGCGCCCGCGTGGCGATCTCCCAGGCGGCGCGCAGCGCGGTGGCGTCCTCCGCGCTCACCAGCCCGGCGTCGGCCGCGGCCACCAGCCCCTGCACCGTCGGCCGGACGCGCAGCTCCGCCACCTCGGCGGCGTGCTGCAGCTGCAGCAGCTGGACGGTCCACTCGACGTCGGACAGCCCGCCGCGGCCGAGCTTGGTGTGCGTCGCCGGGTCCGCGCCGCGCGGCAGCCGCTCGCGCTCCACCCGGGCCTTGATCCGCCGGATCTCGGCCACCTGGTCGGCGGCGATCCCTCCCTCCGGGAAGCGGATCGGGTCGATCAGCTCGACGAACGCCGCCCCGAGCTCCTCGTCGCCGGCCACCGGCGTCGCCCGCAGCAGCGCCTGCACCTCCCACAGCGAGACCCACCGCTCGTAGTACTCGCGGAACGCGGACAGGCTGCGGGCCATCGCTCCCTGCCGGCCCTCGGGCCGCAGGTCAGCGTCGATCTCGAAGGCGGGGTCGGGCGCGGGCTCGGCGAGCAGCCGGCGCAGCGTGTGCGCGACGGCGTTCGCCGCCGCCGTCGCGGCGCCCTCCTCCGCCCCTGCCCGCGGGCGGTGCACGAAGAGGACGTCGGCGTCGGAGCCGTAGCCCATCTCGCCGCCGCCGAGCCGGCCCATGCCGATGACCGCCATGTCCACGGGCAGGTCGGCGACCTGCGTCCCGGCCTCCAGGGCGTGGGCGCGCAGGGCGACGTCCAGGCCGGTCCGCAGCGTGGCGACGGCGACGTCGGTGAGCGCCTCCCCCACCCGGTAGACGTCCAGCCGGCCCAGCAGGTCGGCGCAGGCGATCCGCAGCAGCTCCTGCCGGCGCAGCCCGCGCAGCACCCGGATCCCGGCCTGCGGGTCGCCGGCGCGCGCGGCCGCCAGCCCCCACGACTTGGTCAGCGCCGCCACCCCGCGCGGCTCCAGCTCCGCGTCGTCGGCCAGCAGCCGCAGCGCCTCGGGGGTGCGGGTCAGCAGCCCGGCGACGTACTGGCTCGACCCCAGCAGCTGCGCCAGCCGCTCGGCCACCTGGCCCTCGTCGCGCAGCAGCCGCAGGAACCACTGGTTGCCGCCCAGGGCCTCGCTGACCTGCCGGTAGGCGAGCAACCCGGCGTCGGGGTTGGGGCAGGAGGCGAAGGTCTGCAGCAGCACCGGCAGCAGGTACTTCTGCATCGACGCAGAGCGCGACACGCCACCGGTCAGCGCCGCGAGGTGCCGGAGCGCGGCGTCCGGGTCGCCGAAGCCGAGGGCGCGCAACCAGTCCCCGGCCGCCTTGGAGCCCAGCTGCAGCCGCTCGCCGGGCACGCGGGCGACCGCGGACAGCAGCGGGCGGTAGAAGAGCTTCTCGTGCAGCCGGCGCACCTCGCGGGTGTGCAGGTTCAGCTCGGCCTGGAGCACGTCGACGGCGCCGCCGCGGGCGTCGGGCTTGTAGCCCAGCGACCGGGCCAGCCAGCGGAGCTGCTGCTCGTCGGTCGGCAGCAGGTGGGTGCGCCGCAGCCGCAGCAGCTGCAGCCGGTGCTCGACGGTGCGCAGGAAGCGGTAGGAGGCGATGAGGGTGGCGGCGTCGTCCCGGCCCACGTAGCCGCCGGACGACAGCGCCAGCAGGGCCGGGAGCGTGCCGCCCTGGCGGAGCGTGGCGTCCGCGCGGCCGTGCACGAGCTGCAGCAGCTGGACGGCGAACTCGACGTCGCGCAGCCCGCCGCGGCCCAGCTTGAGCTCGCGCTCGGCCTGCGCCGGCGGGATGTTCTCCTCCACCCGCCGCCGCATGGCCTGCACCTCGCCGACGAAGCCGGGGCGGTCCCCGGCCCGCCACACCAGCGGCCACAGCGCGTCGACGTAGGAGCGGCCGAGGTCGGGGTCACCCGCGACGGGACGCATCTTCAGCAGCGCCTGGAACTCCCAGGTGCTGGCCCACTGCTCGTAGTAGGCCGAGTGCCCGGCGACGGTGCGCACGAGCACCCCTGCCTTGCCCTCGGGGCGCAGCGCGGCGTCGACCTCCCAGGCGGCCTCGCGGCAGATGCGCATGAGGGCCGCGGCGACCCGGGTGGCGCTGCCGAGGGCGGCGCTCTCGGAGTCCGCGGGGTCCACCGGCTCGCCGACGAAGACGACGTCGACATCGCTCACGTAGTTCAGCTCGCGGCCGCCGGTCTTGCCCAGCGCGATCACCGAGAGCCGGCAGGCCGCGGCGTCGGCCGGCTGCTCGGCGACGGCCAGGGCGAGCCCCGCGGTGAGCACGGCGGCGGCGATGTCGGCCAGCTCGGCGGCGGCGTCCTCCGCGGGCAGGTTGTCGCCCAGGTCGCGGCCGGCCAGGGAGAGGATGGCCCGCCGGTAGGCCTGCCGGAGCGCGGACACCCGGGCCGGCGAGGCGTCGGGCGCTCCCTTGCCCAGCCGCACGCCCCACGGCGGGTCGTCAGGGTCGGCGCCGACGGCGGCGAGCATCTGCCGCTCCAGCGCCACCGGCGTCGGCCGGGCCGGCCCGGTGTCCTCGGCGTCGAGGACCGTCCAGTCGTCGGGATGCGCGGCGAGGTGGTCGGCCAGCCCGGAGCTGGCGCCCAGCACGGCGAGGAGCCGGCTCCGCAGCAGCGCCGACCCGCGGAGGCGGGCGAGCAGCGCGGCGGCCGCCTCCCCGGTCGCGTCGGCCTCGTCGAGCGCCTCGACCAGCCGGTGCAGGGAGCGGACGGCGAGGTCGGGGTCGCCGGCCCGGGCCAGCGCGGCGACGACCGGCCCCGCCTCGGGGTCGGCCGGCTCGTTGCGGCCCAGGTCCCACAGCCCCAGGTCGGGGTGCGACAGCAGGCGCGCCGCGCGCTCGCCGTCCTCGAAGCCGAAC
>JBEPZM010000107.1:0-10375 GCA_041640835.1 Blastococcus sp. | reverse complement strand
CGCTCCTCGTGCAGCCGGCTGTGGGTCAGGTACCGCTGCAGCGCGGCCGCGGGGTCGGCGATCCGGCCGCGCGCGGCGACGTCGTGCCGTGCCTCCCACTCGCACATGATCTTCTCCGCGGGCGAGATCGCCGCTGATGCTGTCGATGACTTCCCGGTGCCGGGCGTGGACTCGCGCATCTCTGTCCCTCTTCCCACCGACCTGCTGGCCTGGGTGCCGCCGCTCGTGCGCGGTCGCACGGATCCAGGCCAGCACGCCCGACGCCCCGACGCCAGGGTCGTTGGTCTCAGGTCGCAGCTCTCAGGACCGCGCGCCGGGGACGTGCGCGTCGTTCCCGCCCGTCACTGACCGAGCAGTTCGCCGCTGACCACCAGGTGCTCGGCGACGTCGCGCAGCTTCCGGTTGGTGACCTGCGAGGCGTGCTTGAGCAGTTCGAACGCCGCGTCGGCGGTCACCCGCCGGCGCTCCATCAGAATCCCCTTCGCCTGCTCGATGACCGCTCGCGAGGCCATCGCCGACTCGATGTTGCCGGCCCGGGCGGCGGCCGTCGCCACCTCCAGCAGCGCCGTCAGACCGACCGCGGCGGAGCTCCCCACGGAGCCGGCCGACCGGCGGACCTGCTCGTCGGCGAAGGCCGCCGCCCGCTCGCCGTACAGGTTGAGCGCGCCGGTCGTCTCCCCCGAGATGCTGAGCGGGACGGACAGCGAACTCCGTGCACCGCGGGCGGCCGCGGCTCCGGCGTAGTCGGGCCACCGCGGGTCGGCGAGGGCGTCGACGATCTCCACCGGGCTCCCCGTCGAGGCGGCGTGCAGGCAGGGCCCGTCCCCCAGCTCGTACTGCACCTGGTCGAGGTCGAAGGCCAGCTGCCCGGTGAAGGCCGGGGTCTGCGCCTGCGCGGCCGCCATGACCGTGACCGACGCCGCCGTCACGCCGGGGAGGAGCCGGACGGCGAGCTCGGTGGTGGAGGACAGGTAGGCGGCGACCCCAGGCAGGTCGCCGGGTGGGACTGCTACCGCCGACACCGTGCTCCGTCTCCCGTCCTCAGCGTCACCTGCGCCATCCATGTTGTACGCAACCGGATGCCCCGTCCAGTGTGCGCCGCGGCACGGTGCGCCGAGTGGCGCGGTGCGGAGCTACGGAAGGCGGAGCTCGCCGGTCCGCACGAGGTGGTCGGCGACGTCGCGCAGCTTCCGGTTCGTCGTCATGGAGACGCGCGCCAGCAGCTGGAACGACTGGTCGGCGGTCATCTTGTAGCGCTCGATCAGGATGCCCTTGGCCTGGTCGATCACCGCCCGCGACTGCAGCGCGGTCTCCAGGTTCGCGGCGAGATCCCGGGCCGACTGGTAGGCGTACAGGTTGCCGGTCGCCACTGCGGCGTAAGGGCCGAAGCGTGTCGCCACGGCCCGACTGGCCTCGTCGAAGGCGTGCGGGGTCCGGGCGTAGATGTTCAGCGCGCCGGTGACCTGCTCGTCGCCATCGATGTCCAGGGGGATCGACAGCGAGCTCAGGTTGCCGTGCTCGACGGCCCGCACCTGGTAGTCCGGCCACCGGTCGTCGGCACGGGTGTCCGGGATCTCGGTGAGCTCACCGGTGCGCGCCGCGTGCAGGCACGGCCCGTGGCCCTTCTCGTACTGGGTCTCGTCGAGGTGGGTGGCGAGCTCGCCGGTGGAGACGACGGTGGTCGGCCGGCCCTTGACGAGCAGCAGGACGGAGGCCTCGGGGTTGCCGGGCATGACCGACCTGGTCAGGTCGGCCACCGTCTGCAGAAGCGTGTCCATGGACAGCTCGCGGAGGGACATCCGGCCCAGGCGCTCGAGCGCCTCGGCGGCCTCGGTGGGCTGCGGGTTGCTGACGTCGGCCACGACGGCCTTCCGGTCGGTGAGGGCACCGGGGGCAGGGTCGACCTCGGTCGCGGACTGACGCCCGCGTCGTGCGCCGCTGCCTGACGCACCGTCGACGCCGGGCCCAGCCCGGCCGTCGGAGTCGACACTAGGGGCGCGCGAGCGCTCCGCCGGCGATCGTGTCACCGCCTGCGGTGATCACGGCCCGCACCCGGCAAGGCGCGTAGCGTCGCAGAAAGCCAGTGACGTTCAGGAACAAGAGCGCCAGCAGGTCAGGCCTCACTGGTCCTACAGCGCGGCTGGTGGGGTCGCCCTCTATGTTCCGCGCGACCGGTCGAGGGCCTCCTGGGCCTCCCGGTCGTCCTTGTCGTAGCGGGACTCGTAGAACCGCTCCCGGTTCTGCTCGGTCGGCCAGCCATGGGCGCGGCCGTACTTCTGCACCGTGTTCGGCGCCAGGCCGAGCTCGGCGACGGCGCGCACCGACGCCCCGTTCCGCAGCGCGGAGGCCACCGCCCGCTCCAGCGCCAACTGCGCCTCCTGCACGGCGGCCACGGCCGCACGCACCCGCGCGGCGTCGACGTCGGTGACCGGCCGGGAATCGGGCACGGGGGCAGGCTAGGTCGGTCCGCGCCGCGACACCAGCCGGCCGGAGCGGCTGGGCGCGGGCGGACCGACCGTCAGACGGCTGACCTCAGCGGTTCTTCCACTGGGGGGCGCGCTTCTCCGCGAAGGCGGTCGCCCCTTCGCGGGCGTCCTCGCTGGCGAAGACCGGCGCGATGACCTTGCTCTGCTCCTCCCAGCCCTGCCGGAAGGTCCAGTCCGGAGCCGAGCGGACGAGGTGCTTGGTGGCGGCGACGGCGAGCGGCCCGTTCGCCGCGATGACCGCGGCCAGGGCGAGCGCTCCGTCGAGGGCTTCGCCCTTCGCCGTCACCCGGTTGACCAGGCCGACCTCGGCGGCCCGGGGGGCGCTGATCGGGTCGCCGGTGAGGAGCAGCTCCAGGGCGATCGACTGCGGGATGCGCCGGGGCAGCGCGAGCGCGGCGCCGCCGGCGGCCACCAGGGAGCGCTTCACCTCGGGCACGCCGAAGCGGGAGTCCTCCGCGGCGACGATGAGGTCGCAGGCGAGCAGCAGCTCGAAGCCGCCGGCCAGGGCCCACCCCTCGACGGCGCCGATCAGCGGCTTCTTCGGCGGGGTCTCGGTGATCCCGCACAGCCCGCGGCCCGGGATGCTCGGGGTCTCGCCGCGCATGAAGGCCTTCAGGTCCATGCCGGACGAGAAGGTGCCACCGGCACCGGTGAGGACGCCGACGCGCAGGTCGTCGGACGAGTCCAGCTCGTCGACCGCCGCCGCGACGCCGTCCGCGACGGCCTTGTTCAGGGCGTTGCGCGCCTCCGGACGGTTGATGGTGATGATCAGGACGCCGTCCCGGCGGTCCAGGAGCACCTCGTCGGACACAGCTTCTCCCTCTGTCGTGAGCGTTCGGTCGCGGATGTCGTGCGGTGGGGCGGCGCGGGTCGGGGGTGCGGCCGCCGTCAGCGGCCGCATCCCCGGCCCGGCGTCACTTCGGCTGGAGGCGGGCGCCGCCGTCGAGGCGGACCAGCTCGGCGTTCATGTAGCTGTTGGCGATGATCTCGACGGCGAGGGTGGCGAACTCCTCGGAGTAGCCCAGGCGCTTGGGGAAGAGCACGTCGCGCTTGAGCTTGTCCTTGAACGCCTCGGAGGCCTCGCCCGAGCCGTAGATCGGGGTGTCGATCAGCCCGGGGGCGATGGTGTTCACGCGCACGCCGATGGCGGACAGGTCGCGGGCGATCGGCAGCGTCATGGAGACGACGGCGCCCTTGGACGCCGAGTACGCGGCCTGACCGATCTGGCCGTCGAGCGCGGCGACGGAGGCGGTGTTGAGGATGGAGCCGCGCTCGCCGTCCTCCAGCGGCTCTTCCTGCGCCATGGCCGTGCCGACGATGCGGATGCAGTCGAAGGTGCCGATGGTGTTGATCTCGAGGACCCGCCGGAAGGTGTTCAGGTCGAAGGCGGTCTCGTAGCCGCCCCGGCCGACGGTGCGGCTGGCCGAGCCGATGCCGGCGCAGTTCACGAGCACGCGCAGCGGGCCGATCGTCTTGGCGAGCTCCGTGGCCGCGATGATGTCGTCGGTCTTGGTCACGTCGACGTGCGCGAAGGCGCCGTCGATCTCGGTGGCCAGAGCGTTGCCCTTGTCGTCGGCGATGTCGGCGACGACGACCTTGGCGCCGCGGGCGGCGAGGGCGCGAGCGGTGGCCGCCCCCAGTCCGGACGCGCCTCCGGTGACGATGGCGGACACATTCTCGAGCTGCACTGAGCACTCCCCTGGTTCGGACGACGACGGTGACGGCGGGCGGCGGTGCGGACCTGCGCGTGCGCAGGATGCTCCGGCCTCGCCCCGGTGAAGCTAGCCAGGAAGGAGCATTTTCTGCAACGGGTCGTCGCAGAAAAGATTGGACCTGCTCTCCGGTCGTGCGACGCTGCGCAGGTGAGCGAGCCGAGTACCCGCGGACGGCCGCGCGGTCTGAGCGAGCGCGTGCGGCAGGACGTGCACGACGCCGTCCGCCGCCTGCTGGTCGCCGAGGGCTACGCGGCCATGCGGCTCGAGGACGTGGCGGCCGCCGCCGGCGTGCACAAGTCCACGCTCTACCGCCAGTGGACGACCAAGGGCCAGCTCGTGCAGGACGTCCTGATCGCCGGCGAGCTCCAGCACTATCCGCGAGTGGACGAGGGCAGCCTCGCCGCCGACGTCGAGGCGCTCGTCCACGGCCTGACCCGCCTGTTCCGGAGTCCGACGACCGTGGCGTTCGTCCGGACGCGCGCCACGGCCGACGACCCGGAGCTGCGCGCCGGGCTGCACGAACTGGCCCTGCAGGACACGGCGTTCATGCGGCTGCCGTTCGAGCGGGCGATCGAGCGCGGCGAGCTGCCCCCGGACACCGACGTCGGCATGCTGGTCGAACTGCTCTTCTCCCCGCTGATCGCCCGCGTCGCCGTCACCGGACTCCCCATCGACGAGGAGTTCAGCCGCCGGCTGAGCAGCACCTTCCTCGGCCTCGTCGCGTCGGACGACGCCGCCCGGCACTGACGAAGGGCCGGTTCAGAGGCGGGTCGCGGCCTGCACCAGGCCGGCGACGGCGAGCGAGCGGCTGTGCGGCGGCCAGGCGATGACGGTGGTCACCTGCGGCGCGTCCACGACCGGCACGGCGACGACGCCCTCGCGCAGCTGCGACCGGCCGGACTCGGGCACGACCATCAGCGTCCGCCCCAGGGAGACCAGCTGCACGTTCTGCAGCATGTCGCGTGGCTCGGCGTCGGCCAGCGGGACGAGGTCGAGGAACACCGTCCACGGCAGATCCTGGCCACTGCCGCCGAGCTCGATCGGGAAGACCGTGTTCGCGAGGACGCCGGCGCCGTATCCGCACACGAGCGCGGCGACGACGGCCCGGGGCGCGGTCAGCGCGCCGCGACGGTGCAGCCACCACAGCAGGACGGCGAAGGCCACCACCGCGAGCGGGACGACGACCGGCAACGCGGTGATCTCGCGGTCGTCACGGGGCATGGGCCGATCCTCGCCGGGCGTCGGTGCGACCCGCGGGACGGCACGCTGCCCGAGCGCGGGCGCGCAGGCCACGCGCGGCCCACGGGCAACATCTGACGAACCGGACCGGTCCGTCTCGTCCCCACCAGGCGCATCGACATGCCCGCACCTCGCTTACGGTCGGTAGCAACACAGGCGCGCACCGTCGTCGGCACTGAGCCGGCTCCGCGTCGAGGACCACCACCGAGGAGATCGACGTGTCCCTGCCCCAGCGCTCCGCCACCCCCGCCCCTGCCCGCCCGGCCGGCTACGGCCAGCGCCCGATGGCCCCGCGTCCTCTGGCGGCGCACCCCATGGCGATGCGCCCGGTGCCCGGGCAGCCCATGACCGCCGCCCCGGTGATGCAGCGGCCCGCCCCGCGCACGGTCAGCTTCCTCACCGTGACCGAGGTCGCGGCGATCATGCGGGTCTCGAAGATGACCGTGTACCGCCTCGTGCACGCCGGTGAGCTGGCCGCCGTGCGCGTCGGCCGGTCCTTCCGGGTTCCCGAGCCGGCCGTGCGCGACTACCTGGCCGGCGCCCGCACCGACGTCGCCTGAGCCACTCCCCCTCTGCCGCTCGGTCGGCCCCCGGGATCAGTCCCGGAGGAAAACCAGCAGGTCCGCGTTGATCGTCTCGGCCTGGGTGGTCGGCATGCCGTGGGGGAAGCCCGCGTAGGTCTTCAGCGTCCCGTTCGGCAGCAGATCGGCCGAGAGCGGCGCGGAGTCGGCGTAGGGCACGACCTGGTCGTCGTCGCCGTGCATGACCAGCACCGGCACGGTGATCTTCTTCAGGTCCTCGGTGAAGTCGGTCTGGGAGAACGCGACCACGCCGTCGTAGTGCGCCTTGGCACTGCCCGTCATCCCCTGCCGCCACCAGTTCTGGATGATGGCCTCCACCGGCTCCACCCCGGGCCGGTTGAACCCGTAGAACGCGGTGGCGGCGAGCTCGCGGTAGAACGCCGACCGGTTGGTGGCCACCTGCTCCTGGATGCCGTCGAACACGCTCTTGGGCAGCCCGCCCGGGTTGGCGTCGGTCTGCACCATGATCGGCGGCACCGCGCTGATCAGCGCCGCCTTCGCGACGCGGTCCTGGCCGTGCCGGGCGATGTAGTGCGCCACCTCGCCGCCGCCGGTCGAGTGCCCGACGTGGACGGCGTCGCGCAGGTCGAGGTGTGCGGTCAGCGCGGCCAGGTCGTCGGCGTAGTGGTCCATGTCGTGGCCCTCGCTCACCTGCGCGGAGCGGCCGTGCCCCCGGCGGTCGTGCGCGATGACGCGGTAGCCCTGCGCCAGGAAGAACATCATCTGGGCGTCCCAGTCGTCGGCCGACAGCGGCCAGCCGTGGCTGAAGACGATGGGCTGGCCGGTGCCCCAGTCCTTGTAGAAGATCTCGGTGCCGTCGGCGGTCGTGATGACGGGCATGGTTGTTCCTCCTGGTCCCGGGTGGCGTGGACGACGGCCCGCGGCGGACCGCGAGCCGTGGCCCGACGCTACGGCCGCCGGATGGCCGGGAGGTGTGCTCCGAGTGACGAACAGCGGCCCCTGCCTGCCGACCTCGGCTCCGGGGCAGGGGTCGTGGCCTCAGCCGGCGAAGGCGGCGCGCCCCTGCACGGCGGAGGTTCCCAGGTCGCTCTTCGGCAGGGCCTCCCCGGCCGCGACGGCCGCCGTCCACTCCTCGGTGCTCGCCACCGCGGCGAAGTTCGACTGCAGGAGCACGAGCAGCACCGCGTGCAGCTGCTCGGCCGAGACCTTGCCCGCCTCGTTCGCGAGGTGGATCGCACCCGTGGCGTCGGACAGCACCTCGGCGGCCAGCCCCCGCTCCTCGGCGCCGACCGCCGTCGCGATGTCGCAGTTGTTGGTCATGTAGCCGACGAGCGTGATCGTGTCGACGCCCTGACCGGCCAGCCACTCGGCGACGTCGGTACCCGCGAAGACGCTCCCCTTGTCCTTGCTGACGCGCTTCCAGCCGGGCTGCACGCGTCGCTCGATCTCCGGGTGCAGCGACCAGCTGTCCGAGCCCACCGCGAAGACCGGCGCACCCTCGGGCAGCTCGTGCTGCACCACGACGACCGGCATCCCGTCACGCTCGGCGACGTCGAGCGCGCGGACGACGTTGGCCAGCGTCTCGTCGCGCGGAGGTGCCTGGATCTGGAGGATCCCGTCGAAGTACTCCTGCTGGACGTCGATGACGACGAGTGCGCGGCGTGGCGTGGTCATGGATCTCCCTCGGTGGGTTCCGAACTGTCGGATCCCACCCTGCTCGCTCGCGGCGGCTACCGTGAGTGGCCTGGAAGCCGTCTTCCGATGAGATCGGGCCCTCATGCGCATCGCGGTCCACGCCTTCGACGGCATCACCATGTTCCACCTCGCCGCACCCCTGCTGGTCTTCGGCGAGGTCGGCCGGCAGGGCCTCGCGAGCGGGTGGGACCCCACGGTCTGGACCGACGACGGCCGCGGGATCCGGACCGCCGAAGGTCTCCGGATCGAGGACGTCGGAGGGCCCGACGTCCTGGCGGATGCGGACCTCGCCGTGTTCCCGTCCTGGCCCGCGGACCTGCCACCCGCCGGCGCCGGCCTGATCTCGGCGATCCGCGCCACCCGGGAGCGCGGGGGCCGGGTCGCCGGCCTCTGCCTCGGCGCCTTCCCGGTGGCGGACAGCGGCCTGCTCGACGGCCGTGCTGCGGTGACCCACTGGGGAGCCGCCGCCGTCCTGCAGCGACGGCGCCCCGACGTGCAGGTCGACGCGTCCGCCCTCTACGTCGAGCACGGCGAGGTGCTGACCTCCGCCGGCACCGCGTCCGCCATCGACGCGTGCCTGCACATCGTCCGGACCCGTCTCGGCTCGGCCGCTGCCACCGACGTCGCCCGCTCCCTCGTCGTGGCGCCCTACCGCGAGGGCGGCCAGGCCCAGTACATCGCCCGTCCCGTGCCGGAGCCGGCGCGCGACGGCCACCTCGGGTCGACGCTGGACTGGGCGCTGGCGAACCTGGACCAGCGGTTGTTCGTCGACGACCTCGCGGCCCGGGCCGGCATGAGCCGCCGCCACTTCACCCGCCGCTTCGCGGAGGTCACGGGCTCCACGCCCGCCCGCTGGATCCTCGCCGGCCGTCTGGACGAGGCCCGCCGGCTGCTCGAGACGACGTCTTGGACCCTGCAGCGCATCGCGACCGCCTGCGGCTTCGCGAGCGTGGTGACGTTCCGGCAGAACTTCGTCGCGGCCTATGCCACGACCCCCTCGTCCTACCGCGCGAGGTTCACGGGGACGGCGCCCACGGCGCGGCCGATGAGTTCGGAGCTCCCCGCCGGTCCGGGCTCGTGACACCACTGGAGGACACCGCCTTGGCCGAGCTCCTCGTCGACTTCATCACCTCCCTCGACGGCTACGCGTCGGGAGAGGGCTGGCCCGGCTTCTGGGGCCTCGAGGGCCCGGAGTACCTCGCGTGGCTCGCCGAGCAACCCCCGGTCACCTACCTGATGGGCGCGAACACCTACCGCCTGATGTCCGGCTTCGCCGCGGGCGAGGTCCCGGACGGTCTGACGGAGTTCCGGCCCGAGGAGGAGGCGTCCGTCGACGAGCTCACGCAGGCGCCCAAGGTGGTGTTCTCCTCCTCGCTCGAGGAGCCGCTGGCGTGGGCCAACTGCACGCTCGTCCGCGGGAACGCCGTCGAAGCGGTCCGCGCCATGAAGGAGAACGGCTCGGGGCTCCTGAGCACGATCGGCAGCCTCAGCCTGTGCCGGTCCCTGCTGGAGGCCGGGCTCGTCGACCGCTTCCGGGTCGGTATGTTCCCGGTGATCACCGGGGCCACGGGCGCGGAACGCATCTACGACGGCTACCCGGACGTCGCCCTCGAGATGATCGAGCACCGCACCTTCGACGGCGGCATCCAGCTGGTCGAGTACCGGCCACGGGTGCTCGAGCACCCGCCGCTCCACGCCCCGGCCTGACGTCGCGGAAACACCGGGCGGGGTCGCGGTGTTCACCGGACGTGCTGGACAAGAAGGAGGCACACGTGACCACTGAGACCGCGATCCTCGCCGGCGGCTGCTTCTGGGGCGCCCAGGACCTGCTGCGCAAGCGCCCCGGCGTCATCTCGAGCCGCGTCGGCTACTCCGGGGGTGACACCCCCAATGCCACCTACCGCAACCACGGTGACCACGCCGAGGCGGTCGAGATCGTCTTCGACCCCGAGGTGATCTCGTTCCGGGAGCTGCTGGAGTTCTTCTTCCAGATCCACGACCCGTCGACGAAGAACCGGCAGGGCAACGACATCGGCCGGAGCTACCGCTCCGCGATCTTCTACACGAGCGATGAGCAGCGGCTCGTCGCGCTCGACACGATCGCCGACGTCGACGCCTCGGGCATCTGGCCGGGCAAGGTCGTCACCGAGGTGGAGCCGGCCGGCGAGTTCTGGGAGGCCGAGGAGGAGCACCAGGACTACCTGCAGAAGATCCCGTTCGGCTACACGTGCCACTACGTGCGGCCCGACTGGGTGCTCCCACGTCGTGAGGCGCAGACGAGCCGATGACCTGAGGCGCCGGCCGGACGAGAGGGCCTCGCCGGGCCGGGGAACCGGCCCGGCGCTGGCACCGGCGACAGAGGGGATCCCCGTGCGGAACGGCGACATGGGCCGATCGACCGATGCCCACACGGGTGCACCGGCCCTAGCGTCGGAGCCGCGGTGGACACGACCGGATGCTCACGCCCGACGGCTGCGATCAGGAAGGCAAGCCCGTGACCGATCCCCTCACCCCTGACGACGTGCTCCGGTACCTGACCGACGTCGACTACCCGGCCGGCAAGGACGTTCTGGTCGCCGCCGCCGAGCGGGCCGGCGCACCCGAGGCGGTCGTGCGCAGCCTCCGGGCGATCCCGCCGGTCGACTACCGCAGCCGCGCCGAGGTGATGCGGTCGGTCGCCGTCGACCCCGGCGCGGGC
>JBEPZM010000106.1:0-10403 GCA_041640835.1 Blastococcus sp. | reverse complement strand
CGGCCCGGTCGCTGCCGGACCCCGCCCGCCCGGGCGCCGCGGTGCACGCGAACGCCTCGGCCGGTGAAGCGACGGTCGCCCGGCTGGTCGCCTATCGCGCCGGCTCGCTGCGGGCCCGCGTGCTGCACCACCTGGCCACGGTCGGCCCGGCCGGGACGACGGCGATCGAGGCCTGGAACTGGTACCGCGACGCCTACTCGTCCGCGACGGAGCGGTACTCGATCGCGCCGCGCCTGTCCGAGCTGGTCGCCGACGGCTGGGCCGTGAAGACCGGCCAGCTCCGCAACGTCCGCGGCCCCGGCTGCGCCCCCGAAGAGGTCTACGCGCTGTCCCCCCGCGGGCGCCGCGCGAAGGGAGTCACCTGGTGAACGCCGCCACGGAACGCCAGCCCATGCAGGTCGAGATGCTGGATCCTCACGATCTCGCCCCGCACCCCCGGAACGTCCGCACCGCGCTCGGCAACCTCGAGGGGCTCACGGAGTCGATCCGCGAGCAGGGTGTGCTCGACCCGCTGACCGTCGTCCCGATCAACGGGACCGGCTTCCAGCTGCTCGCCGGCCACCGGCGCGCGGCCGCGGCGATCGCCGCGGGCCTCGACGTCGTGCCGTGCGTCGTCCGCCGCGACCTGGCCACGGACGACGACGACAGCCCGCTCATCGCCGAGCACATCGGCGCGATGCTGGCCGAGAACCTGCAGCGCGAGGGCCTCACCACGATGGAGGAGGCGCGCGGGGTCGCGCAGATGCTCGACCTGGGGATGCCGCTCACCCACATCGCGAAGCGCACCGGGCTCGGGCAGAAGCGGGTGAAGAAGGCCGCTGGGGTGTCCCGGCTCGACGCCGAGTCTGCGGCCGAGGTGGAGGCGCAGCAGCTCGACCTGGACTCGGCGGCGGTGATCGCGCAGTTCGCCGACGAGCCCGAGGCCCGCGGTCGGCTCCTGCTGGCGGCCGAGCGCGGCCCGGGGCAGCTCGCGCACGCCGTCGAGCAGATCAGGCGCCAGCGGAAGGCCGACGAGCTGCTGCAGAAGCGCGCGGACGAGCTTCGGGCCGCCGGCCGCGTGGTCGTCGAGAACTACGAGCCCGCCGGGGCACGACTGACCCGGCTCAACGACTCCAACGGGACGTGGCTGGCCGACAAGGAGACCGACCACCTGTCGTGCCCCGGGTCAGCGGTGCACCTGATGACGACGGCCTGGCAGGACCGCCTGACCGAGGAAGAGGTCTGCACCGACTGGAAGGCGCACGGTCACGTCGATCGCTGGGCAACCCAGTCCCGCGCGCCGAAGCCGGAGACCCCAGAGGATCTGGAGGCAGCCCGCGAAGAGCGCCGCCTGGTCATCGAGAACAACAAGCTGATGGCCGCGGCGAACGCCGTGCGCCGGGCGTGGGTGAAGGAGTTGCTGGCGCGCCGGTCGGCGCCGCCGGAGATCCTGCGGTTCGCCGCGACCGAGATCAGCAGCCGGCCACAGATCTTCTCGTGGTGGCTCTCTGGCAACTCTGCGCCTGGCGACAAGGACGCCGCCGAGGCGCTCGGCCTCGAGCCGCCGACCCGGCCGTGGTCCGTCGCCGCCAAGGCGGAGCGCCGTCAGACGCTGACCTCGGGCGAGAACGTCGTCGACGGGCGGCTGCCCCTGCAGGTGTTCGCCCACGTCGCCGGGGCGATCGAGCTGGGCATCGGCAAGGACGCATGGCGGGCCACCGACGAACGGCGTGACGGGCTGGTGCGCTGGCTGACCCTCCTGGCTGGCCTCGGCTACACGCTGGCCGACGTCGAGCAGCTGATCGTCGACGGAGCAGCGAAGTGACGGGCGAGCGCGCGGGCCGGTTCGTGCTGGCGCCCATCGTGGACGGCGCCGCGGCGTGGGACGCCGGCACGGACCTGGTGCTCACCCCGATCCGGCTGTCGAGCCAGATGGCGGTCGTGCGGCCGGTTCGCCGGCCGACGTCGGGCGGTGCCCGGTGAGCGGCGACGTGTTCTCGCTGCTGCCGGCGGCAACTCTCCTGCGCGTGCTCCCGGCGAGCGCGCTGGCGGCGACGCCGGCGGGCCGGACGGTGCACGTGCTGAACCGACCGGGTGGGAGGCCGGTGTGCGGCCGCACACCGCGGAAGCTGACCGGCATCCCGGCCGGGCCTCCGGCGCCGCCGATGCGGGTGTGCACGCTGTGCGGCCGCCGCCTGCCGGCCGCGGTCCGCGCGCTCCTGTCCGACCTGGGCCGGCCGACCCGCGAGGAGTTGGCGGCGGTGCACGAGTACGCGGCCCGCCAGGTCGCGCAGGAGTGCATGGACCGGCTCGCGGAGATCCGCACCGCGGCCAACTTGGACGGCACTGCCACCGCGCCGGTGGAGCTGATGGTCGCCGTCCCGGCGCACCCCGCCCCGATGCCGACCGCCCGCTACCGGCGGAACCAGGTGGAGTCCGGCCACGTCGCCGGCGGGAAGCGGATGACGCTGGTACAGCTGATCAACCGGCTGACGCCGTGCGGGTTCGTGCCGGGCGAGCGGGTGTTCGTCACCGCCGTCCCGGCGCTGGGAGCCCGCGTCGACGCGAACCCGCCCCGTCGTGCTGCGGGCGGTGCCCGATGACCGCGCCCCGCCCGGCGATCGAGAGCGTCGCGAAGCTGCCGTGCCGCGGCTGCGCGCAGCTAGTGATGCACGTCGAGGACGTGGACACCGGGGAGGCGATCGTCGTTGACCCTCCGCACGTCGAGGGCGGCCGCATCTTCGTGTGGTCGATCAGGGGTCACGCCTTCGCGCGCCGCTCGGGCCAGCCCGCGCGGGTCCAGCCGGCGTGGGAAGAGCACCAGTGCCCGACCCCGACCGTGCTGGTGCCGCCGCCCGGGGCCTCCCTCACCGCCAGCGACCCGTACGAGGACAAGTCCGCTGCCGAGCAGCAGCACGGCGGGTGGCGGTCGTGACCGCGCCCCTGGAGCGCCCGGCGGGGCGGCCTGCGTGCGGCGCCCGCCCCGCCGGTGCTCCTCGTCGCCGACTCGGGGACGCGGCCGAGTACCGGCGCCTGCGTCGCCTCGGTGTCAGCCACGACGCCGCCGTGGTGCTCGCCTGGCCGCCCGCCCTGGGCGCCGCCGAGCTCGCGTACTGGGCGGCTCTGCAGTCCTGCCGGGATCCGGCCGACGTCGTCACGACCATCGCGCGCCCGACGCGCCGCCCCGCCCACCTCACCTCCAGGAGATCCGCATGACCCACGCCTTCGTCCCCCTGAGCGCCCCGCCGCCCGTGGTCGGCAGCCTCGCCGACCGGCCACTCGCGGCCGTGCCGCCGGTGTCGCCCGCGCTGCGCCAGGTGGACACCGTCCTCGACCAGCTCGTCGTCGCCGAGGCGGCCGTGGCTGAGCTGGTGCGGTCGCTGCAGCCGGTCCTCCCCCAGGACTTCCCGGCCCGCCCAGAGACGCCTGCCGAGCCGGTCTTCGACGGCGCCCGCTCGCCCCTGTCCATGGGGCTGGCCGACCTGTCTGCCCGCGGTGGGGCGCTGGTCACGCACCTCCGTGCGCTGTGCGACGCGGTGGATCTGTGACCGTCCCGGAGCCGAGCGGTCTGCCGGCCGGGGAGATGTGCGTGGTGGCCAGCGAGCTGTTGCTGGCCGAGTCGGTCGGCGCGGACGCGTTCGCCGGCTACTCGCTGACCGGCGGCGCCGGCGAGCAGCTGCTGGTGCGGTTGTCGTTCGAGGGCCGCCGGAACCTGACGACCACCCGCGAGAAGGTGCTGATCGCGATCGACCCGGTCGAGGCGCTGCAACTGGCCATGGACATCGTCGCCGCGGCGGATCTGCTCGAGCGCCGCCGCAAGCAGGCCGGGGACAGCCAGTGACCGCCCTGACCCTGTCGACCGAGGACTTCCGCGACGCCCTGCGCTCGGTGGTGGTGCACGCCGCCCCGGACAAGGACCACACGCTGCACCGGGTCCGGTGCGACGTCGGCCCGGAGAACCTCACGGTGACGGCGACGAACCGGTACTCGGCCGGCATGGCGATCGCGTCGATCGAGGACAACCACGACGGCGAGCTGTCGGCGTTCGACCTGTCCCCCACCGACGTGAAGGAGATCCTCGCGCTGTTCCGCGGCCGCAAGCCGGGCGAGGAGGACGTCGGGGACACGGTGCGCCTCGAGGTGGACTTCGAGCACTTCACGATCACCGACACCGGCGGCCTGTTCGAGGGCAAGCAGCTGGTGCTCCCCCGGCAGCCTCAGGGCTCGACGTTCCCGGACCTGCCGATGGTGGTGTCCCGGCTGCTGGGGAAGCGCCGGTCGAAGGTGTCGCGGCTGGCCGCGAACGGGCCGCTGTTGGCGTCGTTCGCGATCGCTGCCCGGGTGTACGCGCGGCCGCTGATCGTGGAGCCGACGGGCGAGGCGAGCTCGGTGGTCATCTCGTGCGGGGAGAGCTTCCTCGGGCTGCTGATGCCGATGCGGATCGAGCCGGACTACGCGGCGCAGCTGGACGACTGGCGGGAGGGCTGGCTGCGCCGGCTCCCGGAGCCAGATGACGCGCCGGGGACGGCGGTGTGGTCGCTGACCGCGGCGTCGCTGGGCGTGACCGTTGCGGCGGACGACGACGAGAAGCCGGCCGGGGAGACGGTGGCCGAGAGGGGCCGCCTGGACCCGGTGATGCTCCGCCAAGCCGCGGAGCTGATCGTCGAGTCCCAGTTCGGGTCGTCGTCGATGTTGCAGCGGAAGCTGCGGGTCGGGTTCGCGAAGGCCGGCGCGCTGATGGATGAGCTCGAGCAGCTGGGCATCGTCGGCGTCTCTGAGGGCTCGAAGGCCCGCGACGTCCTGATCCCCGACCTCGCCTCCCTGAACGCCGTGCTGGGCGACCCGGCTGCGAGCGCAACGTGAGCGCGCCCGCCGTCCGGGCGCCGGACTGCCCGGCCGACCGCGTCGTCTACGGCGACCGTCCCTGCGAGGGGCCGGGCACCTACTACTGCGACGACCTGGTCTGCGACCCGATCTTTGACAGGCGCGCCGCCGGCCAGGAGTCCGAGGCCGAGGCCCTCGCGCGCCGCTTCCATGAGGCCTACGAGCTGCTGGCGCCGTCCTACGGATACGCCACCCGTCGCGGCAGCCGACAGCCGTGGGACCGCGTCCCAGAGCGCAACCGCCGCCTGATGGTGGCCGTCGCCCAGGAACTCATCGATGCCGGAGAGGCACCATGACCGCCCCCGCCTACGCGGCTACCACCGACGTCCCGGCGGAACGTTCCCGCGCCGAGATCGAGAAGGCCGTCCGTCGCTACGGCGGCCGCCGGTTCATGTACGGCTGGGAGGAGGACGGCCCGGATCCGCGCGCGGTCGTCGCCTTCGTGGTCAACGACCGCCAGGTGCGGTTCCTGCTGCCCATGCCCGACTCGCAGGATCCTGCCTTCCTCCTCACCGAGGCGCGGAAGACGCGCCGCTCACCCGAGGCGGCGTCGAAGGCGTACGAGCAGGCTGTCCGCTCCCGGTGGCGCTCCCTGGGCTTGGTGATCCGAGCCAAGCTCGAGGCGGTCGCGTCCGGCATCGTCACCTTCGAGGACGAGTTCATGGCCCAGCTCGTCCTCCCCGAGGGCGACACGGTCGGGCAGCGGATGCACCCGGTGCTGGCGCAGACGTTCTCCGAGGGCCGCACGCCGCCGTCGTTGCTGCCGCCGGCCGGGCCGCTCGCGATCGGGAGCGGCCGATGACCGCCGCCGTGCAGTCGACGACGTCGGCGCTGTCCGACGAGGACTTGGCGATGCTGCGGTTCGCCGGCCTGTGGTGGAAGCAGGGCGGGTCGTCCGATGCCGCGATCGTGGAGCGGTTCGGGATGCCGCCGACGCGCTTCTACCAGCGGCTGGCGTTCCTGGTGGAGCACGTGCCGGCGGCCCGCGCGGCGGAGCCGGTGATCGTGGGCCGCCTGGAGCGCGTGGTCGCGGCTCGGCGCGCTGGCCGCCGCCACACCACGGGGGACCGGCCGTGACCGCCCCCCGGCCGGTGTCGCCCCGGTCGCTGCCGCACCGCCCCGTACCCCGCCCGCCTGTCGTGTTCCTGACGGTCGCGGAGGTGGCTGAGCAGATGCGCGTGTCGAAGATGACCGTGTACCGGCTGGTCCACGCCGGCGACCTGACTGCGATCCGGGTCGGCCGCTCGGTTCGGGTGCCGGAGTGGGCGCTGACCGACTTCCTGCGGGCCGCGCAGACGGACGGCGCGTCATGACGGGGCCGTCCCGCGGGCTGGCCGCCGTGCTGGCCGAGGTGTCTGAGGAGCGCGGCCGACAGGACGCGAAGTGGGGCGAGCAGAACCACCCCGACGTCGACGTGATGGTGGCCCGCCTGCACGGCGCCGGGGCGGCCAGCCTCGCCGCCCGTCTGTACGGCATCCCGACGGCGGCCGCGGCTCAGGCCGAGACCGACGCCGCGGCCCGCTCCGGGCAGTGCTCGTGGGCGCACATCGCCGTCGAGGAGCTCGCCGAGCTGGTCGAGGCCGCAGCGCTCGGCGACGCCGCCGCGGTGCGCACGGAGGCGCTGCAGCTGGCCGCCGTCTGCGTCCAGTGGGTCCAGGCCAACGACCGGCGCCGAGGCGTCCCCTCCCCCACCACCGAGAAGGCGAGCACCCCGCGATGAAGCTCTACACGATCACGATCAGCGCGCACATCGACGACCTGGACACCCTCAACGTCCACCTCGACGCGGACGTGGAGATCGCGGACCCGTCGCTCCAGACCATCGCGCTGGCCGCCATCCCGGCCCACCTGCGCAAGGTCGCCGCCGACACCGAAGCGCAGCAGCAGTGACCGCCCCGGCCCCGCTGTCGGGTGGCGACGCGCGGACGCAGCTCGCCGAGGTGCTGGACGAGGTCATCGAGACCGTCGGCCTGCGCGAGCTCGTGCAGTACGCCACCGAGCAAGGTTCGTACTGCTGCACCGTCGGATGCGGTTCGGGCGCCTGCGAGTCATGCCCCTGCTGCGGCGCTGGCTGGTGCGTGTCCGGCCTGGACGGTCTCCCGGATGGCGACGATGACCGGGCGCGCTGGCTTGACATCGCCTCCGAGCACAACCCGGTCGCCGCGTCGCTTCGGGCCGCCAGCCGTGGGGAGACGGGACGGTGAGCGGCTGCCGGACCTGTGGTCACCCGAAGGCCGACCACGACGACAACCTCGGGTGCCTCGTGGACTGGCACCGGACCCGCGGCTGCCGCTGCAAGGCGTTCCGCCGGCGCGCGTGGTGGTGGTCCCGGTGACCGGCGTTCCCGCGCAGGGAGCCGGGACGGACGACGAGCTGCGGGCGGCGACGGCCGCGCTGTTCCTGGCGCACCAGCGTCCCGGGATCGGCGTCTGCGGCTGCGGCGGGATGCGGCTCGGCGAGTCCTACCCGGAGCACCTGGCTGACGCCCTGCTCGAAGGCCCGCTCCAGCAGATCCACTTCGAGCACACCGTGCTCAAGGCTGGCGTCCAGGTGGTCCGCAAGCAGCGCGATGAGGCGTGCGCCCAGGTGCAGCGGGTGCGGGACGTCGAGGTGCGCTACTCGGCCGGGCACACCGTCGGGCTCGTCCGCCAGCAGGTCGTCAACGACCTCCGCCGCGCCCTGGACGGCCCGACGTGAGCGAGCGCGCTCTGTCCTTCCTCGTCGTCGTCCTGGTTGGCGCCCTCGGCTTCGTGGCCGCCGTCGTGTGGGGGATGACCGGCGTCGTCGTCGTCTTCGCCGCCGCGGTCCTGTGGTGGATCTGGTACGTCGGCGCGCTGTCCGACCAGATCGAGGAAGCACGCGCCGGCGTCGAGGAACTGCGTGGCGAGGTCTCCGACATCAAGGCGCACCTGACGGGCCTCGAAGAGCCGTCCACGGGCCGCCATGCCGACGGCGAGCCAGCCACCTACCGCCCGACGCCCTACCCCCGCACCGACCTCTCCAGGAGGACCGCATGACCGTCACCGAGCAGGCCCCCACCGCACTCGTCGGTCCCGTCGACGTCGACCAGGCGATCGCGTGGATCACCGAGCGGCTGCGTACAAAGTCCCCGGAGCAGGTGATCACCATCGGCGAGCGCACCGGCTGGTGGTCGGCTGACCTCGTCGAGTGGGTCTTCGACGGCGGCAACGGCGAGCCGCCGACCGCGACGTCGCCCGCCCCGGTGGCGCCGACGGTGCGGGAGGACCAGGAGCCGGCCGACCGTGGCGTCGTCGAGCCGGCCGCCCAGCCTCCGACCCCGGCGAGCCTGGCCGCGCAGCCGCGCGCCATCGAGCCGATGACGTCGGAGCAGGCTGCTGCCGAGGTGGCCCGCGTCCAGGCCGCGCACGCCGCGCCGCCGATCTGGGAGCAGCCGGCGGCGGACGTCGAGCCGCAGCGACCGATGGCCGGGTCCGCGTACGTGACGGTGCTGCAGGGCCGCGAGCTCGGCGTCGACCGCTCCTACCAGCGGCCGCTCGACCAGCCGCGGGTGAAGCGCATGGCGGAGAACTGGGATCCGCGCATGGTGGGCACGATCGACGTGTCCGACCGCGGGGAGGGCGCGGGCCCGATCCGGTACGCGGTGATCAACGGCCAGCACCGGGCGGCCGCGGCCGCTGCCGCGTCTCCGGTCGGCGCCGACGTGTGGCTGGCGTGCACGGTCCACGAGGGCCTGACGGTGGCCGACGAGGCGCGGCTGATGCACGAGATGGACCGGGCGACGAAGAAGCTGACCGGCTTCGATCAGTGGCGCGCCCGCCGCGGAGCCGGCGACGTCGTGGTGCTCGAGGTGGAGGCGATCGCCGGGCTGCACGGCCTACGGGTGGGCCCCGAGCCGACGGACGGCACGCTGCGCTCGTACGGGGCCGCGGAGAAGCTGCTGAAGGTCGGCGGCCGCGACCTGCTCGACGCCACGCTGGCGGTGCTGTCGGCCGCCTACGCGAAGGCGCAGGCGGGCTACCAGGCGCCGCTGCTGACCGCCGTCGGCCAGGTGCTGCACCGCAACCCCGGCCTCG
The DNA here is from genome assembly GCA_041640835.1 of Blastococcus sp. Lineage (GTDB taxonomy): Bacteria > Actinomycetota > Actinomycetes > Mycobacteriales > Geodermatophilaceae > Blastococcus. The sequence continues at coordinate 1,485 of JBEPZM010000106.1, read as the reverse complement.
ACGTCGACCGCCTGGTAACGGCGCTGGCCAGCAACCGGCCCGAGCAGCTCCGCGCCACCGCCACCGCGCTGCGGGAGGCCGAGGGCGGGCCGCTGAACCAGCTCATGGCCCGCGCGGTCGCCGGCGCCTACAACCGCACCCAGGGCTCCGGTCCGCGCATCGTCAGCGGGCGCTGATGTCCGTCCGTGCGCTGCGCCAGTCCGTTGCCCTACCCGCCGCCGCCCGCCTTCAGAGTGGCCCACACGCCGGCGGCCGTCACGAGCGCTCCTACGAGGGCGCCGAGCAGCCCCGATTGGAGGTTGCGCCGATGCACGGCGCGATCCGTGTTGACGGTCTGCAGCAGGCGGAAGTCGATGTCGAGACCGGCGCGTGCTCGCCGGTGAGCCGCAACGCGCTGCTGGATGAGCGGGGAGGCGGTGGCGAACGCGAGGGCCACGAGCCCGATGACGCCCGGCGCGAGCCAGAGGGAGAGATCTCCGCGCACCCACAGGATGATCAGCGGGGTCAGGGCCGTCGCGAGGGCGAGCAGGAACACACCCGGGAAGATCCACGCCCAGGTGCGTCGTCGCTGGCCGAGGCTCTCCCAGATCTCCAGGAGGTCGGCGGCGGAGCCCACGCCGGCGCCCGACAGCCCGGCCGGTTGAGCAAGCCCGTCTCCGAGCCCGAGTTCCAGCCAGACGTTGTTGGGATCGGCGATCACGCCCATGGGAGCACGCGCCACCAGTCTGACGGTCTGGCGCTGCTCGGGCAGCATCCCTGCGAGGTCAGCTGCCTCGGCCTTCGCCCAGTCGCCCATGTTGTTCTCTCCGACGACGAACCGGTGGTAGAAGAAGCTCTCTTCGGCTGCGTTCACCTTGGTGGCCATGGCCCGGCCGAAGCGGTCCAGATGCGTCAGGTTGAGGCGTCGGGCTGGCAGCGACCCAAACCCCGGCATCATGCCCATCGGCATGAGGTGGTGGGGCTCGGGCCCGGGTTCCCAGAAGCGCAGGCGCATGGGCGGGATTCTGCCTGTCCGCATCAGTCCAGGGTGCGGAGCTCTCCGGCGGGGAACCAGCCGAGCCGCGGGGGTTCGAAGAACCAGCCCTCGTACACGGTGGCCAGCCCGAGCCAGGCGCCGGCGTCGGTCTTCGTGCGGCCCCAGAGCCAGCCGGTGACGCCGTCCCGGCCGACGACGGCGACCGGCTTCGGCGGGTTGACCCGTGAGGCGTGCGGCCGGGCGAGCGCCGCGGTGATCTCCCGCTCGAGATCCTCATCCGGGGTCGGCGTCCACACGGCGTCCACGGTAGGTGCGTCGTGATGGGGACGGCCGGGGCGGACCGGTGGACGTGCCCGACCTGCGGAGAGACGACGTCGCCGACTGTGCCGGTCGACGAGGTGCACGACGCGATCGTCGACGCGCAGCTGCAGCACGCCGCTGAGCACACCGGCCGCCGCCGCGCCCCGGAGGTGCGGATCCGACCCCGGCCCCGCCCGAATGCGCCTGCC
>JBEPZM010000105.1:0-10408 GCA_041640835.1 Blastococcus sp. | reverse complement strand
GGACGGTCACCGAAGGAGCGACGGGGGCCGCCACGCGAACCGCCGGTGGGGCGGTCGCCGTCGCGACGCGGACGGCCACCGGGGCCGCCACCGCCGCGGCGCATGTCGCGCTGCGTGCGCTCCTTGGGCTCGACCGCGATGCCGGCGGCGATGAGCTCGAGGATCGGCTTGTCACCGGGGCGGGTCCGGTCGATGGGCGGGTCCACCTTGGCGGTGCGGAACCGGCGCTTCGCCTGGCCGACCTGGTCGGGCAGCAGCAGCGAGACGACGACACCGGCGGCACCCGCGCGGGCGGTGCGGCCCGAGCGGTGCAGGTAGGTCTTGGCGTCCGTCGGCGGGTCGTAGTGCAGGACCAGCGAGACGTCGTCGACGTGGATGCCGCGGGCGGCGACGTCGGTGGCGACGAGGACGGGCGAGCGGGCGTCGGTGAACTCCTCCAGCGCACGCTTGCGCGCCGCCTGGGGCAGTCCGCCGTGGATCGCCTCGGCCTTGATGCCGGCAGCCTTGAGGTTGTCGGCCAGCCGGTCCACGCCCAGCTGGGTGCGGGCGAAGATGATCGTCCGGCCCGGGCGGGAGGCCAGCTCGGTGGCCACCTGCAGCTTGTCGCGGAACGCCAGCGTGAAGGCCAGGTGCTCGGCCGGCGGGGCCTCGCCGCCGGGGCGGACGACCTCGTGCCGGGCCGGGTCCTTGAGGTAGCGGCGGACCAGCGAGTCGACCTCGCCGTCCAGCGTCGCCGAGAACAGCAGGCGCTGGGCGTCGCGGGCGGTCTGGTCGAGCAGCTCCTTGACGACCGGGAGGAAGCCCAGGTCGGCCATGAAGTCGGCCTCGTCGAGGACCGTGATGACGACCTCGGCGAGGCTGGCCTCGCCCTGGCTGATCAGGTCCTGCAGGCGGCCGGGCGTCGCGATGATGACGTCGACGCCGCGGCGGAGCTGCTGGATCTGGCGGTACATGGGCGCGCCGCCGTAGACGGTCGCCAGCTGCACGCCGGTGGCCTGGCCGAGGGGCGCCAGGTTGTCGTGCACCTGCTGGGCCAGCTCACGGGTCGGCACGAGGACCAGCCCGCGGGGGGCGCGACGGCCCTGCTTGACCTCGTTGCCGATGCGGGCGAGCAGCGGCAGTCCGAAGGCCAGCGTCTTGCCCGAGCCCGTGGCGGCCTTGCCGAGCACGTCGCGCCCGGCGAGGGCGTCCGGCAGGGCGGAGGTCTGGATGGCGAACGGGCGGTGGATGCCGCGCCGCTCGAGCGCGGTGACCAGCGGCTGGGGCAGGCCCAGCTGGCCGAACGTGGGGCCGGTGGGCTCCTCGGCCGCGGGCGCCTCGGGGGCGATCTCAGCGGTGGTCCCGGCCTCCGCCGCAGCGGTGTCCGGGACGGTGTTCTCGATGGTGGTGTCGGCGTCGTTCGACTCGAACGAGACAGGGTTGACCAAAGTCATGCGGGGTGGGGCTCCGATACTGCTCGGAGCGCGTCCCGTGGAAGAAGGAAGCGCCGCAGGTACCGGCGTCCTCACTGGCGATCGTGTGCGCCCAGAGGTGGAACGCGTGATCTGCACGGATGCGCTCATGCCCGGACAAACCGTCCGGGAGGATGACCGGCGTTGTGCCGGTACGCCTAGGTTAGCAGCGCCGGGCCCCCGGCGATTCCCCGCCAGGGGGTGGGGACCGTCACCCTCCGTCAGCCCTGCAGGTCGGCGTACCCGGGGCGGACGACGTCGGTGAGCAGGCGCTCGCGCTCGGCGTCGTCGAGGAAGGCCGCCGCCACCGCACGCTCGGTCACCGTCCGGACGTCGTCCCAGCCCCAGCCGAACGTGGTCGCGACGGCGGTCAGCTCGCTGCTCGCCGAGACCCCGCTCATCAGCCGGTTGTCGGTGTTGACGGTGACGGCGAAGCCGCACCGGTGCAGCCGGTCGACCGGGTGCTCGGCGAGCGACGGATAGGCGCCGGTCTGCACGTTCGACGACGGCGCGACCTCCAGCGGCACCTGCTCGTCCAGGATCCGCTGCGCCAGCGGACCCAGCGTGCCGTCCGGCGCGACCTCGTCGGCGATCCGGATGCCGTGCCCCAGCCGCTCCGCGCGCGCCCCGTCCAGTGCGGCACGGATGCTGTCGACGCCGGCCGCCTCGCCCGCGTGGATCGTGCGGTGCGCGCCGGCCCGGTCGAGCAGCTCGATCGCGGCCGGGAGGCGGTCGGGCGGGAAGCCGATCTCCGGCCCGGCCAGGTCGAAGCCGACCACGCCCGCGTCGCGGTAGCGCACGACGAGCCCGGCCACCTCCGCCCAGCGGTCCTCCTGGCGCATGGCGCACAGCAGGGCGCCGACCCGGATCGGGGTGCCGGCCGCGGTCGCCTCGGCGCTGCCGGTGGCGAAGCCGTCGACCATCGCCTCGACGACTGCCTCGATGGGCAGCCCGCCCGCCGTCGACAGCTCGGGCGCGAAGCGCACCTCGGCGTGCACGACGCCGTCGGCGGCCAGGTCGAGCGCGCACTCGCGGGCCACCCGGTGGATGGCGTCCGCGGTCTGCATGACGCCGACCGTGTGCGCGAAGGTCTCCAGGTAGCGCACGAGCGAGCCGGAGTCGGCCGCCTGCCGGAACCAGCGGGCCAGGCGCTCCGGCTCGGCCTCCGGCAGCCCCCGGTAGCCGGTCTGGTCGGCCAGTTCGAGGATCGTCTGCGGCCGCAGCCCGCCGTCGAGGTGGTCGTGCAGCAGCACCTTCGGTGCCCGGCGGACGGAGTCGAGGTCCAGCGCCCGGCTCACTTGTCCTGCCAGCGGAACGAACGGATGCACAGCACCAGCCCGGCGATGCACCAGATGCCCAGCACGAGCGCGACCCGGCCCAGCTCCCACGACCCGGCCGGCTCGTCCGCGGCCAGGGCGTCGGGCAGGAACACCGACCGCAAGCCCTGCGCCATCCACTTGAGCGGGAAGATCGCGGCGAACGTCTGCATCCAGTTGGGGATCTCGCTGAACTGGAAGAAGACGCCGGAGATGAACTGCAGCAGCAGCGCGAACGGCGTCACCGTGGCCGAGGCCGACCGGCCGTTCTTCGCGATGCTGGAGATGGCGATGCCCAGCAGCGTGCAGGCCGCCGCGCCCAGGATGGTCACCCAGGCGAAGGTGATCCAGTCGCTGCCCGTGGGCAGGTCGATGCGGTAGAACACGACGCCGACCAGCAGCAGGACGACGATGCTGGCCAGCGTCACCGCCAGCACCTGGACGATCTTCCCGATGAAGAAGGCGCTGCGCGGCATCGGCGTCCCGGCCAGGTGCTTGAGCGTCCCGTCCGAGCGCTCGGTCGCGATGCTGATCGCCATGTTCTGGAAGCTGGCGCCCAGGATGCCGGCGGCGATGATCCCGGCCATGAAGTACTGCGTGAAGTTGACGCCCGAGCCCAGCTCGAAGTCCAGCACCGCGCCGAAGACGACCAGCAGCAGGACCGGCAGGAGCAGCGTGAAGACCACCGACTCGCGCTGGCGGAAGAACTCCTTGAGCTCGACCGAGACGCGCGAGCGGTAGACGGCGGGCAGCGACGGCAGGGCCGCCGCCTCGCGCGGAGGGGCGGTCACCGTCATCGGTCGCCGATCATCTGCAGGTACACGTCCTCGAGCGTGGGGCGGGAGACGGCGAGGTCGGGAACCTCGCCGGGGAAGCGCGCGGCCAGGTCGGCCACGAACGCGGTGGGCGTCGCCGTCGCCTCGGTGCGCCGGGCGCCGTCCTCGGTCCAGCTGACGGTGGCCGGGGCGGTCTCGCGCCCACCCAGGGCAGCGGGGACGGCGACCTCGACGAGCTGCCCGCGGGCGATGACGCCGACGCGGTCGGCCAGCGCCTCGGCCTCGTCCAGGTAGTGCGTGGTGAGCAGCATCGTGGTGCCGAGGTCGCGCAGGGAGCGGATCAGCGACCAGAACTGCCGGCGGGCCTCGGGGTCGAAGCCGGTGGTCGGCTCGTCGAGGAAGAGCAGGGTCGGACGGCCGACGATGCCGAGGGCGACGTCGAGCCGGCGGCGCTGGCCGCCGGAGAGCGCCTTGCCGCGCACCCCGGCCTTCTCGGTCAGCCCGACCAGCGCGATCACCTCGTCGACGTCCCGCGGGTCGGCGTAGTAGGAGGCCTGGGCCGTGACCAGTTCCCGCACGGTCAGCTGGCTGTCCCCCGAGCCGGACTGCAGCACGATGCCCAGCTGCGCCTTCCAGGCACGGGCGCCGCCGGCGGGATCCTCGCCGAGGACGCGCACCTCACCGGCGTCGCGCGCGCGGTAGCCCTCGCAGATCTCCACCGTCGTCGTCTTGCCGGCGCCGTTGGGGCCGAGCAGCGCGAAGATCTCCCCGCGCCGGATGTCCAGGTCCAGCCCGTCCACCGCGGTGAAGTCGCCGTACCGCTTGACCAGGCCGCGGATAGAGATCGCGGCATCCGGGTCGAGCGGGTCACCGGGGCTCGGCCGGTCGGCCACGGTGGAGCTCGGCGATGGACTGGTCACGGGTGAACAGTGTGCTCCTCTCCCCTGTGTGACCTGCGCCGGGGAGAACGCGCTCAGGCCGTGATGCGGTCCAGGACCAGGGGCAGGGGCGTGTCGTCGGTGTCGACGCCGATCGCACCGTCGAGCGCCTCCAGGGCCCGCGGGATGCGACCGGCGTCGTCGGTGTGCAGCTCGAGCAGCGGCTGACCGGCGGTCACCTGCTCCCCCACGCCGGCGGTCCAGACGATCCCGGCCGAGGCCGAGACGCTGTCCTCCTTGCGCGCCCGGCCCGCACCCAGCCGCCAGGCGGCCACGCCGAGGGAGAAGGCGTCGAGCCGGGTCAGCGTCCCGGTGGCCGGGGCGGTCACCACGTGCCGCTCGGCCGGCTGCGGCAGCGGTGCGTCGGGGTCGCCGCCCTGCGCGGCGATCATCCGCCGCCAGACGTCCATCGCCCGGCCGTCGGCCAGGGCCCCGGCGGGGTCGACGTCGGGGCGCCCCGCCCCGGCGAGCATCTCGCGGGCCAGCGCCAGGGTCAGCTCGACGACGTCGGCCGGCCCCCCTCCGGCGAGCACCTCCACCGACTCGGCGACCTCCACGGCGTTGCCCGCGGCCCGGCCCAGCGGGCGGTCCATGGCGGTCACCAGGGCGACCGTCCGGACCCCGGCCGCCTCGCCCAGGCCGACCATCGTGCGGGCCAGCTCGCGGGAGGCGTCGGCGTCCTTCATGAACGCGCCGGAGCCGGTCTTCACGTCCAGCACCAGCGCGTCGGCGCCCTCGGCGATCTTCTTGCTCATGATCGAGCTGGCGATCAGCGGAATGGACTCGACGGTGGCCGTGACGTCGCGCAGCGCGTAGAGCAGCTTGTCGGCCGGGGCGAGGTCGTCGCCGGCCGCGCAGATCACCGCGCCGACGTCGCGCAGCTGGGCCAGGTAGGCGTCCTCCCCCACGTCGGCCCGCCAGCCGGGGATCGCCTCGAGCTTGTCCAGCGTGCCCCCGGTGTGCCCGAGTCCACGGCCGGAGAGCTGCGGCACGGCGACCCCGCAGGCCGCGACCAGCGGCGCGAGCGGCAGGGTGATCTTGTCGCCGACCCCGCCGGTGGAGTGCTTGTCGGCGGTGGGGCGGCCCAGCGAGGAGAGATCCTTGCGGGAGCCGGAGTCGATCATCGCCTGCGTCCAGACGGCCAGCTCGGCGGGTGTCATGCCGCGGAAGAACACCGCCATGAGCAGGGCGCTCATCTGCTCGTCGGGCACCCTGCCGGCGGTGTAGGCGTCGATGACCCAGCGGATCTGGTCGGCCGAGAGCTCGACGCCGTCCCGCTTGGCCCGGAGCACGTCGATCACGTCGTGGCCGGCCATCAGCCCTGCCCCCGCTCCGCCGCCGCCACGAGGTCGTCGGGGCCGAAGGCGTCCGGAAGCACTTCGCGCATCGGGACGATGCCGAGGGAGACGGTCTCGATGAGCATCTCCGGACCGCCGAACTCCCACAGCAGCTGCCGGCACCGGCCGCACGGCATGAGCGGCTGCCCGTCCCCGCCGACGCAGGCCACCGCGACCAGCCGGCCGCCGCCCGAGCGGGCGAGGTCGCTGACCATCCCGCACTCGGCGCACAGGCTCAGCCCGTAGGAGGCGTTCTCGACGTTGCACCCGGTCACGAGCCGGCCGTCGTCCACCAGGCCGGCGACGCCGACCGGGAACCGCGAGTACGGCGCGTACGCGCGGGTCATGGCCGCGCGGGCCGCCTCCCGGAGGGCGTCCCAGTCCACTGCAGCCGGCGCGGTCACTAGTTCTCCCCCCGTCTGTACACGAGTCCGTCGGCTTTCGGCATCCGGAGGTGCTGCGAGGCCAGCGAGAGCACCAGCAGCGTGATCAGGTGCGGCGTGAACGACACGATGCCGGTGGGCAGCTCGTCGATGGTGAGGAAGCCGACCAGGCTGAGGGCGGCGAAGCCGGCGGCGAGCGCCGCCTGCAGGTACTTGCCGCGGGTGGACTGGAGGACTGCCACCGCCAGCAGCACGACGGCGAGCAGGAGCAGCAGCGCGACGACGGCGGTGCGGCTCCGCAGCTGCAGGCCGTCGGCGAAGCCGAACAGGCCCGCGCCCGCCGCCAGGCCACCGGGCCGCCAGTTGCCGAAGATCAGCGCGGCCAGGCCGATGAAGCCGCGCCCACCGGTCTGCCCCTCCTTGAAGATGTTGGCCACGAAGACCAGCGCCACACCGCCGAGCCCCGCGAGGCCGCCGGAGATGACCACCGCGATGTACTTCATCCGGTACACGGGCACGCCGAGGGAGTCGGCAGCCGCCGGGTTCTCGCCGCACGACCGCAGCCGCAGGCCGAACGCGGTCCGCCAGAGCACCACGTAGCTGATCGGCACCAGGAGGATCGCGATCAGCGTGAGGACGCCGACCCCGCTGGTCACGCCGCGGAGCAGCCCCGCGACGTCGGAGACGAGGAACCACTGCTTGTCCGCGAGGTCGCCGAGCAGGTCGGGTCCGTCGGAGAGCACCGGCAGGGAGAAGCTGGGTGGCCGGCTGGACAACGCCGGCGACTGCGTCGCCCCACCCCCGGCCTCGTTGCCGACGAAGACGAGCTCGGAGAGGAACCGGACGATCCCGCCGGCGAGGATGTTGATCGCCACGCCGGAGACGACGTGGTCGACGCCGAAGGTGACGGTGGCGACGGCGTGCACGAGCCCGCCGGCCACACCGAAGAGGATCCCGCCGGCGATCGCGGCGGCCCAGCCCCACTGGTATCCGGCCCAGCCGGCGCCCCAGGTGCCCAGGATCATCATGCCCTCGAGGCCGATGTTGACCACGCCCGCGCGCTCGGAGAAGAGCCCGCCGAGGGCGGCCAGCCCGATGGGCACCGCCAGCAGCAGCGCGGTCGCGAAGGTCGACGACGAGGTCAGCGCCTGCTCGCCCGAGACGATCCGGACGACCGAGATCAGCAGCATGAGGCCGACGAAGATCCAGGCGGCGCGGCGGACGGCTCCCCCGCCCATGAGCAGCTCGGTGAGCGGGCCACGGCTCGGGGCCGACCGGTACGTCGTGGTGGTCGCGGTGCTCATGCTCCCGCCCCCTGAGGCTCGTCGATGCGGCTGCCGGCCGTGCCGGCAGGGCCCGCGGGTGGGTTCTCGGGAACGGGCGGACCGCCCTGGCCCGTGTCGCGCTCGGCCCGGCGGCGGGTCACCTGCCGGGCGATCTCGTTGGCGATGACCACGGCCAGCACGATCGTGCCCTGGATGATCGTCACGACCGAGGCAGGGATGTCGGCGAACTGCAGCGGCACCGCTGCCCGGTCGAGGAAGGCGAACAGCAGCGCGGCGAACGCGATGCCGACGGGCGAGTTGCGGCCCAGCAGGGCGACGGCGATGCCGAGGAAGCCCAGCCCGGCGGTGAACTCGGTGCCGAAGTGGTGGGTGCGGCCCATCAGGTCGGGCAGGCCGATCAGCCCGGCGACGGCCCCGGAGATCAGCATGGTCTTGAGCACCATGCCGCGGGCGTCGATGCCGCTGGCGGTGGCCGCCGAGGGCGACATGCCGGTGGCCCGCAGGTCGAAGCCGAACCGGGTGCGCTTGAGCAGCACGGCGATCACGATGCCCGCGACGAGCGCCACGAGCAGGAAGCCGTAGAGCTCTCCGCGCGGCTGGGCCAGGCCGATCACGTCGAACAGGCCGTTGAGGCCCGGGAACTGCCCGGACTCCGGCAGGTCCTTCGTCGTGATGATCTCCGCGCCCTCCTCGCTGCCCCGGAGCGGCCCGGTGAGCAGCCACGACGCGGTGCCCAGCGCGATGAAGTTGAGCATGATCGAACTGATCACCTCGCTGACGCCGCGGGTGACCTTGAGGACCGCCACGATCCCGGCCCAGAGGGCGCCGACCAGCATGGCCACGACGATCACGAACACGACGTGCAGCGGGGCGGGCAGCGAGACCGCGGCGCCCGCGCCGGCGGCCAGCACGGTGGCCATCCGGTACTGGCCCTCGACGCCGATGTTGAACAACCCCATGCGGAAGGCGACCGAGACGGCCAGGCCGGCCAGGAACAGCGGCACCGCCCGGTTGAGGATCACCACGATCGCCTGGGTCTGCTGCGCCGGGGTGTCCCCGAAGTCGAAGAGCACCTGGAGCGCGGTCGAGGGGTTCTCCCCGATCGCCAGGATGACCAGTGCGGTGATGACGACGGCGAAGACGACGGCGATGACCGGGGCCAGCAGCGCGTTGCCGAGGCGGCGGAGGGCGCTCACGCGGCGCTCCCCGTGCCGTCGGAGGCGCCGGTCATGTGCCCGCCGAGCTCCTCGGGGGTGAGCGACGCCGGGTCCAGCTCCGCGACCAGCCGGCCGCGCAGCATGACCTGCAGCGTGTCGGACAGGCCGATCAGCTCGTCCAGGTCGGCCGAGATCAACAGGATCCCCATCCCTTCGGCGCGGGCGTCCTTGAGCAGCTCCCAGATCGCCGCCTGCGCACCCACGTCGACCCCACGGGTCGGGTGGGCCGCGATCAGCAGGCGGGGGCCGGAACTCATCTCGCGCCCGACGATGAGCTTCTGCTGGTTGCCGCCGGACAGGGCGACGGCGAGGGTGTCGACGCCGGGGGCCCGCACGTCGTACTCGCGCATGATCCGCTCGGTGTCCGCGCGGGCGCCGGAGCGGTCGATGAAGGCGCCCTTGACCGCCGGTGGACGGGTCTGGTGGCCGAGGATCCGGTTCTCCCAGAGCGGCGCCTCGAGCAGCATCCCCTGGCGGTGCCGGTCCTCCGGGATGAACCCGATGCCGGCCTCGCGGCGGGTCCGGGTGCTCCACGCGGTGATCTCCTCGTCGCCGAGGACGACAGTCCCGCCGGCCAGCGGCCGCAGGCCCATGATCGCGTCGACGAGCTCGGCCTGGCCGTTGCCCTCGACGCCGGCGATGCCCACGACCTCGCCCTCGCGGACGGTCAGGGTGGCGCCGTCCACGGCGGGGCGACCGGTGAGCGAGGCGACGGTGACCCCGCGCAGCTGCAGCACCGGGGTGTCCCGCACCGTCGCGGTACGCGTCTGCGGCGAGGGCAGCTCGGAGCCGACCATCATCTCGGCGAGCTGGCGCGCCGTCGTCGTCCGCGGGTCGGCGGTGCCGACGGTGGTGCCGCGGCGGATCACGGTGATCGAGTCGGCGACCTTCCGGACCTCGTCGAGCTTGTGCGAGATGAAGATGACCGTCAGGCCCTCGCGCTTGAGCTCGGCGAGGTTGCCGAACAGCTCGTCGACCTCCTGCGGCACCAGCACGGCGGTGGGCTCGTCGAGGATCAGCGTCGTCGCCCCGCGGTAGAGCACCTTGGCGATCTCGACGCGCTGGCGGTCGCCGACGCCGAGGTCCTCGACGAGGACGTCGGGGTCCAGGTTCAGGGCGTACCGCTCGGAGATCTCCCGGATCCGGCGGCGCGCGGTGGCGCGGTCCAGCCGGCCCCCGCGGGTGGGCTCGCTGCCCAGGACCACGTTCTCGAGGACGGTGAAGTAGTCGGCCAGCATGAAGTGCTGGTGCACCATGCCGATGCCGGCGGCGATCGCGTCGGCCGGGCTGCGCAGCGTCGTCTCGCGGCCGTCGAGCAGGATCGAGCCCTCGTCGGGACGGTGCATGCCGTAGAGCGTCTTCATCAGCGTCGACTTGCCGGCGCCGTTCTCGCCCACGATCGCGTGCACCTCGCCCCGGCGGACCCGGAGCTCGATGTCGCGGTTGGCGACCACCCCGGGGAAGCGCTTCGTGATCCCGCGCAGCTCCACCGCGTACGGGACGTCTCCGGTGCCCGTGTCGGCGGGCGCGCCCGCTGGTTCGTCGGCCATGGGTGGGCCTCTCTCTTCCGGTGCGTCCGCGGTGGCGGAGCACGGCTGGTGCTGTGCGGATGATTCCGCACGCCGGAGCGGGCCGGTGCGGCAGCCCTCACGGCACCGGCGGGCCCGGGCGGTGGGCGCCCGGGCCCGCCGTAGGAGCGACCCG
>JBEPZM010000104.1:0-10435 GCA_041640835.1 Blastococcus sp. | reverse complement strand
CCTGCTCGGCCGAGTGCTCGCCCTCCGGGACGCCGAGGCGCCCCAGCAGCTCGGCGAGCTTCGGGATGGTGCCGAGCTGCCCGAGCAGGGCAGGTGCGCTCACCAGCTCCCCGGACTCGACGGTCTCCCCGCCGGTGAAGTGCTCCTGCAGGCCGGTGAGGTCCAGTCCCGCGCAGCGCGCGCGGAAGGTCTGCGCGGTGGCCTGGCGGAGCAGGTGGTCGAGGATCTCCAGCTCGCGGTCGTCGTCGTTGTCGCTGCCGGAGTCGGCGAACTCCACCTTGCCGCGACTGGCCGGGACGACGCTCGGGAGGTCGACGACGCGGGCGACCGGCCGGGTCTCCCCGGCGATCGCCGCGCGGCGCACCGCGGAGGCGGCCACCGTCTCCAGGCCGGCGATGGCGAACCGGGCGCTGACGCCCGAGCGCTGGTCGACGTGCGTGGACTCGCGGACCAGGCGGGTGAAGCGGGCGACGATCTCCACGAGGTGCTCGGGGACGAGGGGTGCGGTGAGGCCGTCGCCGCCCAGCGCGGAGGTCTGCGCCTCCTGGTGCAGCAGCCGGATCTCGTCGGCGAGCTCGATCGGGTAGTGGGTGCGCACCTCGGCGCCGAACCGGTCCTTGAGCGGGGTGATGATCCGGCCGCGGTTGGTGTAGTCCTCGGGGTTGGCGCTGGCGACCAGCAGCAGGTCCAGCGGCAGCCGCACCCGGTAGCCGCGGATCTGGATGTCGCGCTCCTCGAGCACGTTGAGCAGCGCGACCTGGATGCGCTCGGCGAGGTCGGGCAGCTCGTTGACGCTGAAGATGCCGCGGTTGGTGCGCGGGACCAGCCCGTAGTGCACCGTCTCCGGGTCGCCCAGCGTGCGGCCCTCGGCGACCTTGATCGGGTCGACGTCGCCGATGAGGTCGCCGACGCTGGTGTCGGGGGTCGCCAGCTTCTCGCCGAAGCGCTCGCTGCGGTGCAGCCAACCCACGGGGGCGTCGTCGCCGTGCTCGGCGATCTGCCGGTGCGCCCAGACGCTGATCGGCGCCAGCGGGTGCTCGTTGAGCTCGCTGCCGGTCAGCACGGGGGTCCACTCGTCGAGCAGGCCGACGAGCGTGCGGATCAGGCGGGTCTTGCCCTGGCCGCGCTCGCCCAGCAGCACCAGGTCGTGGCCGGCGATGAGGGCCCGCTCGACCTCGGGCAGCACGGTGTCCTCGAAGCCCACCATGCCCGGCAGGCTGGGCTCGCCGCGGCCGAGGCGGGCGAGCAGGTTGGCGCGGATCTCGGCCTTGACCGGGCGGGGCGTCGCGCCGCCCGCGCGCAGTTCGCCGAGGGTCGTGGCAGCGGGGGAAGGGGTGGTCGGTCCGGCAGCGTCCGTCACCCCAGGAACGGTACGACGCGGACGGCGGGAACGGAGCCTGGAGCGCTCGCCGGCTCCGCCGATGACTTCTGCGGCCTGGTCCGGTCGTCGTCGGTATGGATCTGATGGACGTCGTCCGCCCCGCGCGAAAAGCGCTCGGGAACTGTCGGTACCCGGCCCTAGCGTGGCCTGCATGACCGAAGCGATCGTCGTCGAGGGGCTGGTGAAGCGTTTCGGCGCCACCACCGCGCTCGACGGAGTGGACCTGACCGTGGCCGAGGGGTCGGTGCTCGGGCTCCTGGGCCCCAACGGTGCCGGCAAGACCACCGTGGTGCGCATCCTGACCACGCTGCTGGTGGCCGACGCGGGCCGGGCGGAGGTGGCCGGTCTCGACGTGGTGCGCGACGCCGACGAGGTCCGCGCCGCCATCGGGCTCACCGGCCAGTACGCGGCGGTGGACGAGTACCTGACCGGGTTCGAGAACCTGGAGATGGTGGGCCGGCTCTACCACCTGCCCAAGGCGGAGGCGCGCACGCGGGCGGGGGAGCTGCTGGAGCGGTTCGACTTGGTCGACGCCGCGAACCGACCGGCGAAGACCTACTCCGGCGGCATGCGCCGCCGGCTGGACATCGCCGCGTCGCTGATCAACCGGCCCCGGGTGCTGTTCCTGGACGAGCCGACGACGGGGCTCGACCCGCGCAGCCGGCTGGCGATGTGGGAGTTCATCGCCGAGCTCGCCGACGGCGGCACCACGATCCTGCTCACCACGCAGTACCTGGAGGAGGCCGACCGCCTGGCCGACCGGATGGTCGTCATCGACCGCGGTCAGGTCATCGCGCGGGGCACCGCCGACGAGCTGAAGGCCCAGGTCGGCGGCGAGCGGCTGGAGTTCACCGTCACCGACGCCGCCGCGCTGCCGGGCATGGTGGAGGCGCTGCGGCCGCTGGGTGTCGACGAGCCGAACGTCGACGTCGCGAGCCGGCGGTTCTCGATGCCGGTGAGCGGCGGTGCCCAGGTGCTGGCGGAGGCGCTGAGCCGGCTCGACGGGTCCATCGGGCAGATCTTCGACGTAGGCCTGCGCCGGCCCGACCTCGACGACGTCTTCCTCGCCCTGACCGGGCACGCGGCCGAGGACGTCGGCACCGACGACGAGCAGCCGGCCGAGCCGGCCGAGCCGGCCGTGTCCGGAGGAGTCCGATGAGCAGCCTCGCTGCGACGCTGTCCGACAGCGTCGTCATCACCAAGCGCAACCTGATCAAGGTCAAGCGGGTGCCCGACCTGATCGTCTTCGCGACGCTGTCGCCGATCATGTTCGTGCTGCTGTTCCGGTACGTCTTCGGCGGCGCCATCAACCTGCCACCGGGCATCAACTACGCGGAGTTCCTGCTGCCGGGCATCTTCGCGCAGACGGTGGTCTTCGGGTCCACGGTCACCGGCGCCTCGATCGCCGAGGACCTGCAGAAGGGGCTCATCGACCGGTTCCGGTCGCTGCCGATGTCCCGTGCGGCGGTGCTCATCGGGCGGACTGTCGCCGACGCCGGGCTGAACGTCATCTCGATCACCGTCATGGCGCTGACCGGCCTGGCCGTGGGCTGGCGGATCAACTCCTCCGCGGTCGAGGCGCTCGGCGGGTTCCTCCTGCTGCTGGTCTTCGCCTACGCGGTCAGCTGGCTGATGGCGCTGGTCGGCCTCCTGGTGCGCACGCCGGAGGTCGTGAACAACGCCAGCTTCATGGTCATCTTCCCGCTGACCTTCGCGTCGAACGCGTTCGTGCCGCTGGAGTCCTTCCCGCCGGTGCTCCAGACCTTCGCGGAGTGGAACCCGGTGTCCACCGTCGTCCAGGGGGCGCGCGAGCTGTTCGGCAACACGGTCCCCGGCGCTCCGGTGCCCGACGCCTGGCCGCTGCAGAACCCGGTGCTCTACACGCTGCTGTGGACGCTCGCGATCCTCGTGGTCTTCGTGCCGCTGTCGGTGCGCGCCTACCGCCGCACGGCCGCCCGCTGACGATCAGGATGTAATAACCCGGATGAGCGCTGCAGAGATCTCTCCCGCGAACCCGCTGTTCCGCCCCTCGCCGCTGCCCTTCGGGCTGCCGCCGTTCGGCGAGATCACCCCGGAGCACTGCCGGGAGGCACTGCTGGCCGGGATGGCCGAGCAGCGCGCGGAGGTGGCGGCGATCGTCGGGTCCGAGGAGCCACCGGGCTTCGAGAACACCGTCGTGGCGATGGAGCGCTCCGGCCGCCTCCTCACCCGGGCATGGAGCGTCTTCGGCACCCTGACGTCGTCGGTCTCCTCGCCGCGGCTGCGGGAGATCGAGCGGGAGATCGCGCCGCTGGCCGCCGCGCACTCCGATGCCCTGCGGCTGGACCCGGCGCTCTTCGCGCGCATCGACGCCGTGCACGAAGCCCGGCACGACCTGGGCCTGGACGAGGAGTCCGTGCGCCTGGTGGAGCGCTACCACCTGGACTTCCGGCTCTCCGGTGCCCAGCTCGACGAGGCGGGGCGGGCGCGGCTCACCGAGCTGAACCAGGAGCTCTCCGGCCTGACCACGACGTTCGGCCAGAACGTGCAGCTGGCGATGGAGGCGGCCGCGGTCCACGTGACCGAGGCCGGGCAGCTCGACGGGCTCGGCGCCGAGGAGGTCGCCGCGGCGCGGACCGCCGCGGTCGACCGCGGTCTCGAGGGCTGGCTGCTGCCGCTGCTCCTCCCCACCCGCCAGCCGCTGCTGGCCAAGCTGCGCGACCGGGAGCTGCGCCGGCGGGTGCACGAGGCCTCGGTCAACCGGGCCTCCTCCGGCGAGCACGACAACGGTCCGGTCGCCGTCCGCATCGCCACGCTGCGGGCCGAGCGCGCGCGGCTGCTGGGCTTCGACACCCACGCCGACCTGGTGCTCGCCGACCAGACCGCCCGCACCACTGAGGCGGTGGACGCGATGCTCGCCTCGATGGTCCCCGCGTCGGTGGCGAACGCCGAGGCGGAGGCCGCGGTCCTCGCCGAGGCCGCCGCCCGCGACGGCGTGGAGCTGGCGCCCTGGGACTGGTCGTTCTACAGCGAGCAGGTCCGCACCGAGCGCTACGCCGTCGACACCGCCGCCCTACGGCCGTACTTCGAGCTGGACCGGGTGCTGGTGGACGGCGTCTTCCACGCCGCCGAGCTGCTCTACGGCTTCCGGTTCACCCCGCGGCCCGACCTGGCCGGCTACCACCCCGAGGTCCGGGTCTGGGAGGTCACCGACGACGACGGCTCCGCGCTCGGGCTGTACGTGGGCGACTACTTCGCCCGCGAGGGCAAGCGCGGTGGCGCCTGGATGAACTCGTTCGTGACCCAGTCACGGCTGCTCGGGACGTCCCCGGTCGTCGTCAACAACCTGAACGTCTCCCGTCCGCCGGCCGGCCAGCCCGCGCTGCTGACGCTGGACGAGGTGGACACGCTGTTCCACGAGTTCGGGCACGCGCTGCACGGCCTCAGCTCCGCGGTCACCTATCCGCGGTTCGCCGGTACCAGCGTGCCGCGGGACTTCGTCGAGTTCCCCAGCCAGGTCAACGAGATGTGGGCGACCTGGCCCGAGGTGCTGTCCCACTACGCCCGGCACGTGGACACCGGGGAGCCGATCCCGGCCGCGGCGGTGGAGGCGGTCGACGCCGGGCGGCTGTGGGGCGAGGGCTTCGCCACCCTCGAGTACCTGGCCGCCACGCTGCTCGACCAGGCCTGGCACCGGATCGCACCCGACACCGAGATCGGCGACCCCGTGGAGTTCGAGCGGGCCGCCCTGGAAAGGGCCGGCGTCGCCTCCGAGCTCGTCCCGCCCCGCTACCGCACGACGTACTTCAACCACGTCTTCGCCGGCGGCTACTCGGCCGGCTACTACTCCTACATCTGGTCCGAGGTGCTCGACGCCGACACCGTGGAGTGGTTCAAGGAGAACGGCGGGCTGTCCCGGGCGAACGGGGACGCCTTCCGCGAGAAGCTGCTGGCCGTCGGCGGCTCGGTCGACCCGATGGACGCATTCCGGGCCGTCCGCGGCCGCGACGCCGATCCCGCCCCGCTGCTCAGGAGACGAGGCTTGGCCGGCTGAGGTCTGGTCGTGCCGAGTGGGCCCCGGAGGGGTCCGCGCAGGCACGACGGAGGCGCTCCACGCCACGGGGGGACGACTCCTGGCCGCGGTGCGATCCGGAGGATCGCCATGTCACAACCAGGGGAGCGAGAGCACCAGTTCCAGGTCGTCGGGGGCGTCGCCGTCGCGGACGAGCCGGTTGGGCTGGCGGTGGCCGCACGCCGTGCAGCGGTGGACCACCTGCCAGCCCTTGCCCGACTTCTCCACCAGCCCGATCGGCTCCATCGGCTGCCGGCACTCGCTCGCCCGGTCGCCGGGGAGGTCGTCGACGTGCAGCGACCACAGGCAGTACGGGCAGTGGTTGCGGTAGTGCCCGTCGGTGTTGGCGGGCACCGGGATGGTGCAGTGCACGCACGCGAACCCGGTGTTCTCTGCCCGTCGGGAGCGGGTCACGGTGCGGGTCAGGGGACGAAGGGCTCGACGCCGACGACCTCGACGGTGATGTCGCGGCCGTTGGGCGCCTGGTAGGTCACCGTCGACCCCGGCGCCGCGCCCATGATCGCCGCGCCCAGCGCCGACTCGGGGGAGTAGACGTCCAGGTCGGTGGTGCCCGCGATCTCGCGCGAGCCGAGCAGGAACTTCTCGGTGTCGTCGTCCCCGGCGAACCGGATGGTGATGACGGTGCCGAGCGCGGCGTTGGTCGCCGTCGTCGGGGGCTCGCCGACGCGGGCCTTGCGCAGCAGGTCGGTGAGCTGCCGGATGCGGCCTTCCTGCTTGCCCTGCTCGTCCTTGGCTGCGTGGTAGCCGCCGTTCTCCTTGAGGTCGCCCTCTTCGCGGCGCGCGTTGATCTCGGCGGACATGGCCGGGCGGTTCGCCACCAGCTGGTCGAGCTCGGCCTTGAGTCGGTCGTAGGCGACCTGGGTCAGCCAGACGCCCTGGTCCTGCTCGTCAGTGGGGGTGGACACGACGGACTCCTGAAATTCGGGAGGCCGCCCCCGAACGGGGACGGCCGCTGGTCGAACGGCCAAGCTAACACCGCGTCCGGGCCGGACGCACGGATCCGGGAGCGGCCCACGGGATGCGGAACGCTACCGGATCGAGGGTGACCGAGAGCACACTTCGCCCGTCCGGGGGACCGACCAGCGCCGACGCCGAACCGCCGCCGGGAGGGCCCACCGGCTTCCCGGCCGGACGGGGGACAATGCACGGGTGACCCGACCCGACCAGCTGCGTCTGCTCGCCGTGCATGCCCATCCGGACGACGAGTCGAGCAAGGGCGCCGCCACCATGGCCAAGTACGTCGCCGACGGCGTGCGCGTCATGGTGGCCACCTGCACCGGGGGAGAGCGCGGTTCCGTGCTCAACCCCGCCATGGACCGGCCCGAGGTCTGGGAGCGACTGCCCCAGATCCGCGCCGAGGAGATGGCGAAGGCCCGCGACATCCTCGGCGTCGAGCAGGAGTTCCTCGGCTTCGTCGACTCCGGGCTGCCCGAGGGCGACCCGCTGCCGCCGCTGCCCGAGGGCTGCTTCGCGCTCGTGCCGATCGAGGAGGCCGCCGCACCGCTCGTGGCGCTCATCCGCCGGTTCCGGCCGCACGTCCTCACCACGTACGACGAGCGCGGCGGCTACCCGCACCCCGACCACATCAAGACCCACGAGGTCTCGATGTACGCGTTCGACGCCGCCGGCGACCCCGACCGGTACCCGGAGCTCGGCGAGCCCTGGCAGCCGAGCAAGCTCTACTACCACATGAGCTTCACGCTGCCCCGGACCAAGGCGCTGCACGAGGCGATCCTGGCCACCGGTGCCGAGTCGCCCTACACGGAGTGGCTGGAGAACTGGGATCCCGCGCGGGACATCTCGCACCGGGTGACCACGCGGGTGCCGTGCGGGGAGTACTTCGCCGTCCGCGACGCCGCGCTCATCGCGCACGCCACCCAGATCGATCCGCTGGGTCGCTGGTTCGCCTGCCCGATCGAGACCCAGCAGCAGATCTGGCCGACCGAGGACTACGAGCTCGCCCGCTCCCTGGTCGACACCCCCGTGCCGGAGGACGATCTGTTCGCCGGCCTGCGCAGCGAGGTGGGAGTCCGATGAGCACCGCCGTCCACGCCGTGCTGGCCGCCGACCAGCAGCTGCCCGAGGACATCGGCAAGTCCGGCCCGCTGGGCCTGCTGCTGATCGTGGTCCTGCTGATCGCCACGGCGCTGCTGGTGAAGTCTATGTCCGGGCACCTGAACAGGCTGCCGCGCAGCTTCGACCCGGAGGACCGGGAGCCCGGGATCGTCGTCCCCGACGACCTCTCGGAGCTGGACACGCGGCCGGAGCCCGGCCAGGAGCTGCTGGACACCCTGCGCCGGGCGCCGCTGGCGATCGAGCCGCCGCGGGACGACGACCGCCGGGGCGGGGCCACGCCGCAGGGCTGACGCCGTTCGCTGTGGGCGCACGCACCGGCCTTGTGCGTCGACAGCTGCGGTCTACCGTTGTAAGCGTGTAATCACCACGCTGCCTCAGGAGGCCGCCATGCATGCACACCGTTTCGCCGAAGCCGACTTCGGGTCGGCGTTCCGCCGCGGCCGAGGCCGCGGGTCCGGCAGCCGGAGCCAGGAGACGCCGCCGGTCGAGCGCGCGGAGGTGGCCGGCTGGTTCGCCGGCCGGCTCCCGGACGGCTGGTTCACCGGGCCGGTCGAGCTGACCATCGACCGTGACGAGATCACCGTGGTCGGCACGCTGCCCGAACCCTCCGCCGGGGAGGGGGACGCCGGCGCCGCGCAGGCCGGGCGCATCGCCCGCTTCCGCGAGGACACCCGCGGCGAGCGGATGGCGATCGCGGACGCCGCCCAGGAGCGGTACGGCCGGTCGGTGGCGTGGGGCGCCGCCTGCGGTGCGAGCCGGGAGCTGTTCACCACCCTGTCGATGCCGGTCATGACCCGGCTGCGTCAGCCCGAGCGGCTCGTCCTGGACACCCTCGTGGACGCCGGGGTCGCGCGGTCACGGTCGGAGGCGCTGGTCTGGGCCGTGCGGCTGGTGGGCCGCAACGCCGACGAGTGGCTGGCCGAGCTGCGCCGGGCGATGGCCTCCGTGGAAGAGGTCCGGGCGCGGGGGCCGCAGGCCGACTGAGCCGACCAGGGACACTGGGCGACGTGCCAGCCAGTGCCGTCCCCGCCGCGACCGACGTCCTCGTGGTGGGGGCCGGTCCGGCCGGCTCCGCCGCCGCGGCCTGGGCCGCGCGCTCCGGGCGGGACGTCGTCCTCGCCGACTCCGCCGTCTTCCCCCGGGACAAGACCTGCGGCGACGGCCTGACCCCGCGCGCCATCGCCGAGCTCGACCTGCTCGGACTCGGCGACTGGGCGCGCGGCAAGGCGCGGAACCGGGGCCTGCGGGCCGCCGGCTTCGGCCGGGAGTGGCAGCTGCCCTGGCCCGGCGGCGAGCTCCCCGACCACGGCAGCGCGGTGCCCCGCACCGAGCTCGACGCGCGGATCCGGCAGGTGGCGCTGGACGCCGGGGTCACCCCTTCCGACGGCGCCCGGGCGGTCGACGTCGAGCGCGACGGCGAGCAGGTCCGCGCGGTGGTGTTCGAGCACACCGACGGCACCCGCTCGACCGTGGCGTGCCGGCGGCTCGTCGTCGCCGACGGGGTGCGCTCGCCGCTGGGCCGCGTCCTGGGCCGGGAATGGCACCGCGACACCGCCTACGGGGTGGCCGCGCGCGGCTACGTACGCTCCGGCCGCAGCGACGACGAGTGGATCTCCTCCCACCTCGAGCTCCGCGGGGTCGACGGCGAGCTGCTCTCGGGCTACGGCTGGATCTTCCCGCTGGGGGCCGAGGCGGGAGAGGTCAACATCGGCGTCGGCACGCTGGCCACCGCGCGGCGCCCCGCCGGCGTGCAGCTCAAGCCGCTGCTGGAGAACTACACCGACGCCCGCCGGGCCGAGTGGGGGATCGAGGGCGACGTCCGGCTGCCGGCGTCCGCGCTGCTGCCGATGGGTGGCGCGGTCTCCGGCGTGGCCGGGCGGAACTGGGCCCTGATCGGTGACGCGGCCGGCTGCGTGAACCCGCTGAACGGCGAGGGCATCGACTACGGCCTGGAGACCGGCCGGACGATCGCCGGGCTGCTGGACGAGCCCGACTGGGCGACGGCGTGGCCGGCGACCCTCCGCCGGCACTACGGCGAGGCCTTCTCCATCGCCCGCCGACTGGCCGGCCTGCTCACCCTGCCGCGCTTCCTGCCGGCGGCGGGGCCGGTGGGCATGCGCTCGCGCCCGCTGATGACGGTGGCCCTGCGGGTCATGGGCAACCTGGTCACCGAGGCCGACCGCGACCTCACCGCCCGGCTGTGGCGCACCGCGGGACGGCTGTCGGTGCGGCTGGACGACCGCCCGCCCTTCAGCTGATCCCGCTCCGCCGCGCGCGGGCGTGCTGTCCTGCGTGCACTACTGCGCAATGAGCAGTACCGTGCGTGCCACCGAACCGGAGGTGCACGTGGACACCACGCAACTGCTCAAAGGCGTACTGGACCTCGCCGTCCTGGCCGTCCTCGACGAGGAGGACGGCTACGGCTACGACGTGGTCCGGCGGCTGCGCGCCGCCGGGCTCGACGACGTCGCGGACGCCTCCGTCTACGGCACGCTGCGCCGGCTGTTCGCCGCGGGGCACCTGACGTCCTACGTCGTCCCCTCCGTGGCGGGGCCGCACCGCAAGTACTACGGCCTGAACGCCTCCGGCCGGGCCGAGCTGGAGGGCTCGGCGAAGACCTGGTCGGGATTCGCGGACACGATGGCGGCGCTCCTGGCCGCGCGGAAGGAGGTGGCGGCATGACCGCTGCCCAGCAGGCCGAGCCCGACGTCGAGGTGCGCGCCTACGCCCGCCAGGTGCGGGCGGCGCTGGCGGACGTGCCTGCCGCGCAGCTGGCCGAGCTGCTCGACGACCTCGAGGAGCACCTGGTCGAGGTGGCCGCCGAGGGCGGCGAGCCGCTGGTGGACCGGCTGGGTCCGCCGGCCGAGTACGCGGCGGAGCTGCGCCGGGCCGCCGGCCTGGCCGAG
>JBEPZM010000103.1:0-10489 GCA_041640835.1 Blastococcus sp. | reverse complement strand
GACGCCCACGCTCCAGGTGCCGTCCCGCAGCAGACCGAGGACGACGTCGACGACGACGTCCGGATCCTCGATCACGCCCTGGAACTCGTCACCCGCCGTCCGCTCGAAGGCGAGCAGCACCGGTACCGACCCTTCGAGCCGGGTCAGCACGTCGGCGACCCGATCAGGGGTGCGCCGGCTGGCCCGCTGGTCCACGGTGAGCACGAAGGGCATTGCGCAAGCCTGGCAGCTTTCCTCGGCGAATGCAAGGCTCAGAGCTTGTCGACCACATCGGGCGGGAAGCCGCCCGTGGCGATCGGCCCCCAGCCGGTCGGCGTGATCCGCAGCAGCGACTTGCCCTGCCGGACCATCGCCGCGCGGTACTCGTCCCAGTCCGGGTGCTCCCCGCTGATCGCGCGGTAGTAGTCGACCAGCGGCTCCAGCGCCTCGGGCAGGTCGAGCACCTCGGCCTCGCCGTCGACCTGGACCCAGGGTCCGTCGAAGTCGTCGGACAGGACGCACAACGACACCGTCGACGTCCGGCGGGCGTTGGCCACCTTCGCCCGCTGCGGATAGGTCGAGACGACGATGCGCCCCTCGCCGTCGACACCGCAGGTCACCGGCGAGAGCTGCACGCCCGCCTCGCGGCGCCGGGTGACCAGCACCGCCTTGTGACGTGGTCGCAGGAACTCCAGGAGGGCTTCGCGGTCGACACGGTCGGCGGTGGCGGTCCTCGGCATGACCCGACGCTACGACGCGGGTGTGACAGTCGCCGCCCGGCCGGTCTGAGCGCGCCACCTGTGCTCTGATCATTCCCATGAGGTTGCGTCTGCCGAATCTGAAGTTCGCCCCCCGGGACGACGCCGCCCGAACGGCCGACGCGCCCACGCCGCCGGCCCCGCACCGGTCCGGAGTGACCGGTGCGCCGGTGACCGACGGCGTCACGGGCGACGCGGGAACCCAGGCGCCGGTCCCCGGCCACGGCCGCGGACCGAAGATGCAGGCCGCCTCGCGCGTGCTGGCCACCGCCTCCGCCCAGTTCCTGCTCATCACGGCTGCGGTGGTCGTCCTCGGCTACGTGCTCGGCAGGCTCTGGGTGATCCTGCTGCCCATCGTCCTGGGGCTGCTCATCGCGACAGTGCTCTGGCCGCCCACGAGGTTCCTGCGCAGGCACGGCTGGCCGCCGGCGCTGGCGGCCAGCGTCGTGGTGGTCGTCTTCCTCGCCGCGTTCGGCGGCCTCATCGCGGCCATCGCGCCGTCCGTCGCCGACCAGGTCGTCGAACTCGGCGACCAGGCCTCCGGTGGTCTCCAGGACATCCAGGAGCGCCTGCAGCGCCCGCCGTTCAACGTCGACGAGCAGCAGATCGGCGACGCCGTCGACTCCGTCATCAACAACATCCAGGGCAACGCGCAGAACATCGCCAGCACCGCGGTGTCGGGCGCCTCGGCGGTCGGCAGCGGGCTGATCAACCTCCTGCTGGCCCTGCTGCTGTGCTTCTTCTTCCTCAAGGACGGCACCAAGTGGGTGCCGTGGCTGTCGGCGCAGACCGGCCCCCGGGCCGCCCGCCACGTGGCCGCGCTGTCGTACAAGACCTGGTCGACGCTGTCGGAGTTCATCCGTCAGCAGGCGCTGGTCGGCTTCATCGACGCGCTGTTCATCGGCCTCGGGCTGTGGATCTTCGACGTCCCGCTGGTGATCCCGCTGGCCGTGCTGACCTTCTTCGGCGCCTTCATCCCGATCATCGGCGCGTTCGTCGCCGGCGCGTTCGCCGTCCTCATCGCGCTGGTCGACCAGGGCCTCACCACCGCCCTGATCATCCTGGGCATCGTGCTGCTGGTGCAGCAGATCGAGGGCAACGTGCTCCAGCCGATCATCCAGGGGCGCGGCTTCAACCTGCACGCCGGCGTGGTCATCCTGGCGGTGACCGCGGGCGGCAGCCTGGCGGGGATCATCGGGGCCTTCCTGGGCGTGCCCGTCGCCGCGCTCATCGCGGTCGTCTACCGCTACATCCGGGACGAGCTGGACGGCCGGAACCCCGAGGTCGCCGACGACGGCACCCGTGCCAGGCTCGAGGGCGACCAGCACGGGACCGCCCTGACCAGTGAGGCGGCCCCGCCGGGGGACGAGCCACCCACGGGGCCGGCCACCTCGGGGCAGACCACCTCGGCCTGACCCGAGCGGGTGGCCGGGGAATGCACCGACCGCCCGCAGGGCTGCACCAGCAAGCCGTCGTTCCACGTCGAGAGGACCACCCGTGACCCAGCGACCAGAGGACCTCGTCGAGCTCCTCCCCGGTGCGGATCGCTTCCTCGCCCGCGAGGAGGCGGTGGCCGGCGACCCGGCCCGCCGCCAGGGGCTGGTGCTCGTGCACGACGTCGCCGGCGACTTCGACGCCGCCTCCGCGGGCGCCATGGCCGGCTCGCACCTGCTGGCCGGACTCCCGCACGAGGTGATCGCCCGCTTCGACGCCGATGCCCTGGTGGACTACCGGGCCCACCGGCCGCGGATCACCTTCAGCGGCGACCGCTACGAGACCTTCCTGGCGCCGGAGATCCAGCTCTACGCCGTCGAGGACGACGCGGGGACGCCGTTCCTGCTGCTGCACGGCGCGGAGCCGGACTACCAGTGGGAGCGCTTCGTCGCCGCCGTCATCCAGCTCGTCGAGCGGCTCGGGGTCACCTCGGTGCTCGCGCTGCAGGCCATCCCCATGCCCGTGCCGCACACCCGCCCGGTCACCGTCACCGCGCACGCCACGCGCCGCGCGCTGATCGCCCAGTACCCCGTCTACTGGGGCGAGATGCGCATCCCGGGCAGCGTCGCCTCGCTGCTCGAGGTCCGCCTCGGCGAGGCCGGCGTGGACGCCCTCGGGGTGGCCGCGCACGTGCCGCACTACCTCTCGCAGGCCACGTACCCCGCCGCCTCGCTCACCCTCGTGGAGCACCTGGAGCAGCTCACCGGGCTCCACGTCCCGACCGAGTCGCTCCGCGAGGCCGCCGAGGCCCACCGCACCGAGGTCGACGAGCAGATCGCCCGGTCGACGGAAAACACCGCGGTCGTCGCGGCCCTCGAGCAGCAGTACGACGCCTTCACCACCGCTCGGGAGAACAGCGACCTGCTGAGCACCGAGGGCGCGGTGCCGACGGCGGAGGAGATCGGCGCGGAGTTCGAGCGGTTCCTGGCCGACCAGGACCGCAAGCGCCCCCGTGGCGGCGAGTGACCCTGCCCTGGACAGCTCCGCGCTGACCGACCGGGTGCACGGCCGGTTCGACGACCTGCTCGCCGGCTCCGCCCTCGTCTTCCCTCGCGCCGACCGGGTGCTGGTGGCTCGCGAACCGGACGAGGTGGTCCCCCTCCTCGCCGAGGTCGAGCGGGCGACCGCCGGCGGGGCGTGGGCCTTCGGCTACCTGGCCTACGAGGCCGCGGCCGGGCTCGACCCGGGCCTCGCGGTCCCGTCGAGGGCCCCGGGCGAGACGCTGCCCCTGGCGGTGTTCGGGCTGACCGGCGAGGTGACCACTCCCCCGCCGATCGCTCCTCCGCCGGGCCGCGCGCGCGACTACGCGGCGGGCCCCTGGCGGCACGGGTGGACGCCGGACGGCCACCGGGACGCCGTCGCCGCCGTCCGCGCCTCGATCGCCGCCGGGGACGCCTACCAGCTGAACCTGACGGTGCGGATGCACGCGCCGGTGACCGGCGACCTCGAACAGCTCTACGCCGATCTGGCCTCCGGTCAGCGCGGCTCCTGGGCGGCCTTCCTGGACGTCGGCAGCCACGTCGTCGCCAGCGCCAGCCCCGAGCTCTTCTTCGACTGGACCGGCGACCTGCTGCGCACCCGCCCGATGAAGGGCACCGCACGCCGGGGCGCCACGCCCGCCGAGGACGACGTCGCCCGCCGGTCGCTGCTGGCCAGCGACAAGGAGCGCGCCGAGAACCTGATGATCGTCGACCTGCTGCGCAACGACCTGGGCCGGATCGCCGAGGTGGGCAGCGTCGAGGTGCCCACGCTGTTCCGCGCCGAGCGCTACGAGACGGTCTGGCAGCTGACCTCCGACGTGACCGCGCGGCCGCGGCCGGACGTCGGGCTGGTCGAGGTGTTCCGCGCCCTCTTCCCCTCGGGCTCGGTGACCGGCGCTCCGAAGCAGCGGACGATGGAGCTGATCCGGGAGCTCGAGCCGGACCCGCGCGGGGTCTACTGCGGCGCTATCGGCGTGGTCGCCCCGCCGGGGCAGGCCTTCCGCGCGCGCTTCTCGGTGGCGATCCGCACCGTCACCGTGGAGCGGGCGACCGGGACCGCTGTCTACGGCACCGGCGGGGGCATCACCTGGTCCTCGGACGCCGCCGCCGAGCACGACGAGCTGCTGGCGAAGGCCGCGATCCTCACCGCGCCCTACGAGGAGTTCGCGCTGCTGGAGACGATGGCCCGCACGCCGGGCGGTGGAGTGCGCAACCTGGAGCGGCACCTGGCCCGGCTGGCCGACTCCGCCACCTGGGCCGGCTTCCCGCTCGACCTGCCCGCCGCCCGCCGTCGCCTGGCCGAGGTGGCCGCGGAGCCGGCGCCAGCCCGCGTGCGCCTCGTGCTGCGGCGCGACGGTGAGCTGGAGGTGGGGACCGGGCCGCCGCCGGTGCCGGCCTCCGGTCCCGTGCGGCTGGCCGTCGACGACGTCCCCGTGGACGCCGACGACGTCTGGCTGCGGCACAAGACGACCCGGCGGACCGTGTACGCGGAGCGCGCGGCCCGGTGGCCCGACGCCGACGACGTCGTCCTCGTCTCCTCGCGGGGCGAGGTGACCGAGACGACCATCGCGAACCTGGCCGTCCGCCTCGACGGGCGCTGGTGGACGCCACCGGTCTCCGCGGGATGCCTGCCCGGCGTCGAGCGCGGCCGGCTGGTCGACGAGGGCGTCCTGCACGAGCGGCGGCTCACGCCGGACGACCTGGCCGCGGCCGAGGGCCTCGCCGTCGTCAACTCGCTGCGCGGCTGGCGCGCCGCCGTCCTTCTCTGAACACAGCGGGCCGCGACCGGGATGATCTCCGGTCGCGGCCCGCCGCTGGTGTGCAGTGCTGCTTACTTCGCGAGGACGTCCCGCTCGTTCGGCACGCAGTGGGTCATGACCAGGCCGGTCACGTCCCGCGGGCCGTTCTTGCCGAGGTTGGCCGCGCGCTGCAGCTCGGCCTCGGTGAGGGTCTGCGTCTGCAGCGGCGACAGGCCGCGGACGTCGTCCGCGGAGATGCCCAGGCCGTCGCCGACGCGCTGACCGAGCTCGTCCTCGGCCATGAACAGGTGCCAGACCATCCGCTCCTGGATCGGCCGGTCGCACTGCGAGAGACCGTCGATCAGGTTGGCGACCAGCTCGTCCTTCTCCCACTGCTCCGACAGCTGGTAGCGCTGGCCGGCCTGCGTGTAGTCGTCGGTGCGCGGGATCCGCTTGCGGGTCACCCGGCCGGTGATGACCGGCCCCTGCTCGTCGTGCGTCGGGTACTCCGCCTCGCGGAGCCCGCCGGTGATCGAGGGCTCGTAGTTCACGTGCGGGTTCTGGCCGGGGGCCAGGTCGACGCCGTAGGACATCTGCCCGTCGCGCTGGTTGGTGTAGACCTTCGCGTTCTTGGCCGAGTTCACCGGCAGCTGCAGGTAGTTCGGGCCGACGCGGTAGCGCTGGGTGTCGGAGTAGGAGAACGTCCGGCCGACCAGCATCTTGTCGTCGGAGAAGTCCAGCCCGTCGACCAGCACACCGGTGCCGAAGGCGATCTGCTCGCTCTCGTTGAAGAAGTTCTCCGGAGTGCGGTTCAGCGTCATCGTGCCGACCTTGCGCAGCGGGAAGTCGTTCTCCGGCCACGTCTTGGTGTCGTCGAGCGGGTCGAAGTCCAGCTCCGGGTGCTCGTCGTCGCTCATGATCTGCACGTGCAGGTCCCACGACGGGTACTCGCCGCGCTCGATGGCCTCGTAGAGGTCCTTCGTGTGCACGCCGAGCTCACGCCCCTGGGCGATCTCGGCGTCCGCCGCGGTCCAGGACCGCACGCCCTGCTTGGGCAGCCAGTGGTACTTGACCAGGACGGTCTCGCCCTGGGCGTTGACCCACTTGTAGGTGTTGACGCCGAAGCCCTGCATCGTCCGGTAGCTGGCCGGGATGCCGCGCGGGCTGAGCACGAGGGTGATCATGTGCATCGCCTCGGGCGACTGCGACCAGAAGTCGAAGACCCGGTTGGCGACCTGCCGGTCGAAGTTCACCGGGTCCGGCTTCTGCGAGTGGATGAAGTCGGGGAACTTGATGGCGTCCCGGATGAAGAAGACGCCGAGGTTGTTGCCGACGAGGTCCCAGTTGCCGTCCTCGGTGTAGAACTTCACCGCGAAGCCGCGCGGGTCGCGGGTCGCCTCGGAGGAGTCCCGGCCGCCGGCCACGGTGGAGAAGCGCAGGGCGACCTCGGTCTCCTTGCCCTTCTCCTGGAAGAGCTTGGCGCGGGTGTACTTGCTGATCGGCTCGTCGCCGACGGTGCCGTCGGCCACGAAGACACCGAAGGCGGTGGCGCCACGGGCGTGCACGACGCGCTCCGGGATGCGCTCCCGGTCGAAGTGGCTGATCTTCTCGAGGAACTGGTAGTTCTCCAGGGTGGCCGGGCCGCGTGCGCCCACCGTCCGCTGGTTCTGGTTGTCGTAGACCGGGTGGCCCTGACGGTTGGTCAGGACGGCGCGGTCGGCCTCGCTCGGAGCCGGGCCCTGCGATGCGACATCGGTCATGCGGATGTTCCTCCTACTGTTTCGGACTCGTCTGCTGCCGAGAGCTGGCAGCGTCGACACAGCCCCCAGAACACGACCTCTGCCTCGTCGACGACGAAGCCGGCCGTGTCCGAGGGGCTCAGGCACGGGGCGGCGCCGACGGCGCAGTCGACATCGGCGACCGCGCCGCAGGAGCGGCAGACCAGGTGGTGGTGGTTGTCGCCCACCCGCAGCTCGAAGAGCGCGGGCGCGCCGGCGGGTTCGATCCGGCGGGCGAGCCCCACGGAGACCAGGGCCTCGAGCACGCCGTAGACGGTCTGGGGGGACAGCGTCGGGTGCTGGGCCCGGGCGCCGGTGACGATGGTGTCGGCATCGGCGTGGGGGTGGGCGGAGAGGACGTCGAGCACCGACAGCCGGGGCCGGGTGACGCGCAGCCCTGCCTCACGCAGCCGGTGCGTCCACGTCGTCTCCATCGGGTGCCACTCAACACCCTTGTTTTGAACTAGTCAAATCAAGGGTGAGGCCGTCAGGCGAAGACGATGGTGCGCGGGCCCTCGACGATGACCCGGTCCTCCACGTGCCAGGTCACGGCCTGCGCCAGCACCTGCCGCTCGACGTAGCGGCCGACGCGGCGCATGTCCTCGACCGTGGCGCGGTGGTCGACGCGGGCGACCTCCTGCTCGATGATCGGGCCGGCGTCCAGCTCCGGGGTCACGTAGTGCGCCGTCGCCCCGATCAGCTTGACGCCGCGGTCGTGCGCCGCCCGGTACGGGTTCGCACCGACGAACGCCGGCAGGAAGCTGTGGTGGATGTTGATCAGCCGCTCCGGGAACCGGCTGCAGAAGTCGGCCGACACGATCTGCATGTACCGGGCCAGGACGACGAGGTCGACGTCGCCGATCAGCTCCAGCGCCCGCGCCTCCGCCTCCGCCTTCGTCGCCGGCGTCACCGGGACGTGGTGGAACGGGATGCCGGCGGCGGCCGCGACCGGCGCCAGGTCGGGGTGGTTGGAGAGCACCGCGACGATGTCGGCCCGCAGGTCACCGGCGCGCACCCGGTAGATCAGCTCCTGCAGCACGTGGTCGGCACGGCTGACGAAGACGGCCACCGTGGGCCGGTGCGCGGCCTCGGTCAGCCGCCAGGTCAGCTCCCACTCCCCCGCCACCGCGGCCAGCCGGGCCTCCAGCTCGGCGCGACGGGACGCCAGCCCGGCCAGCACGAACTCCAGCCGCAGCGTGAAGGTGCCACCGCTGGGGTCCGACGAGTGCTGCTGGGAGTCGGTGATGTTCGCGCCGAGCTCGGTGAGCAGCCCACTGAGCAGGTGCACGATCCCGGGCCGGTCCGGGCAGCGGACGACCAGCCGCCCGAGGTCGTCAGGGCTGGGGTCGTGCGGGCCTGCGGACATGCCCGGAATCGTGGCAGAAATGGCCATTTCCGCCCCCACCGGGGGCGGGTCAGACGTCGGGCAGGGGCGCCCGGGTCGCGCCGGCGACGTCGAAGAGGTCGCCGTACTCCTCGACGCGGGCCAGGACGTCCTCGGTGGTGAACCGCAGCTCCGCCGGGTCCAGGGAGCCTTCCCGCACCGCGTCCACCTCGTCCCAGCCGATCGGCGTCGAGACCGTCGCGCCGGCCCGGGCGCGCAGCGAGTAGGGCGCCACGGTCGTCTTGGCCGGGTTGTTCTGGCTCCAGTCGATGAGCACCTTGCCCGGACGCAACGCCTTCTCCATCCGCCAGACGACGTCGTCGGGCGTCTCGGCGGAGAGCTCCTGCGCGAGCAGTTTGGCGTACCGGCTGGGGTGCTCGCGGTCGGCCGGGGCCTCGATGGGCGCGTACACCTGCATGCCCTTGGAGCCCGACGTCTTCACCACCGGGTCCAGGCCGTCGGCCTCCAGCCGCTCCCCGAGCCGCTCGGCGACCGCGCAGCACTCGGCGATGCCGGTATCCGGCCCGGGGTCCAGGTCGAGCACCAGCAGGTCGGGCAGTGCCGGCTGCCCGTCGTCGTCGACCCGCCACTGGGGCACGTGCACCTCCAGCGCGGCGAGGTTGGCCGCCCAGGCGAGGTCGGCGGTCGACTCCAGCAGCACCATGTCCAGGGCTTCCCGGCCGCGCGAGCTGCCCGGGCTCGGAATGGTCACCCGGCGGACCCACTCGGGGGCGTGCCGGGCGCTGTTCTTCTCGAAGAACGTCTGGCCCTCGACGCCGTCGGGCCAGCGGGTGAAGGTCACCGGCCGGCCGGCCACGTGCGGCAGCAGCACCGGCGCGATGCGGACGTAGTAGTCGATGACCTGCGCCTTGGTGACGCCGACCTCGGGGAAGAGCACCTTCTCCAGGTTGGACACCGACAGCGTCCGCCCGGCGATCTCCACCCGCTGCTTGGTGGGACTCACGGCTCCACCACCACGTCGTCGGGCTCCAGGTCGTCCCGCACGCCCTTCCACGACGGGTGCCGCAGCCGGCTGTCCGCCGTCCACACCGCGTACGCGACCTCGCCGACGAGGTCGGGCTCGACCCAGTGGACGTCCTTCGTGACCTCGCGCGGGAGCGTGCCGTCGAAGGGGGACGTCGACCGCGACGTGAAGCCGCGCTGCAGGTCGCGGAGATCCTGGTCGCGGAACCCGGTGCCCACGTGCCCGACGTAGACCAGTCGGCCCTCGTCGTCGGGCACGCCCACCAGCAGCGAGCCGATGCCGCCGGCCCGCCGTCCCTGCCCCGGCCGCCATCCGCCGACGACGACGGCCTGGGTGCGGACGTTCTTCAGCTTGCGCCAGTCGGGGCTGCGCACCCCCGGCCGGTACACGGAGTCCAGGCGCTTGGCGACGACGCCCTCGAGCCCGTTCTCCTCGCTCGCGGCCAGCACGCCCTCGCCGCCGCCGGAGAACCAGGGCGTCGCCACCCAGCGGTGCCCGGCGAGGCCGAGGGCGTCGAGCCGGGCACGGCGCTCGGCGTACGGGCGGTTCGAGAGGTCCTCGCCGTCCCAGGACAGCAGGTCGAAGACCAGGTAGCTGACCGGGCGGGCGGCGGCCAGCCGCGGCACCTCGGGCCCGGTGCGGTGCATCCGGTTCTGCAGCGCGCCGAAGTCGGGGCGCCCGTCGGCGTCCATGAGCACGATCTCGCCGTCGACCACCGCGTCGTGGCCGGTCAGGGCGGCGGGCAGCCGGCCCACCTCCGGATAGCGGACGGTGATCCCGGTACCCTTCCGCGACGTGAGCACCAGCGCGCCGCCGCGCACGGCGGCCACGGCGCGGACGCCGTCCCACTTGAACTCGTAGCCCCAGCGGTCGTCCTCCTCGGGCGGCGGCAGGTTGCCCGCGGTCGCGAGCATGGGCAGCGGTGCGGGGATGGGCTCGGTGGACGCCTGGGGCGCTGGATCCCGGGGCGTTGCGTCGAGCTTGCGCACGTTCCAGGTGCCGTCGGCCAGCCGGTAGATGACGTAGCGGCCCACCAGGCGCCGGCCGTCGAAGGTGACGGTGATGTGGTCGTCGTCCCACTTCTCCGTCGCGTAGCGCCCGGCGTCCCAGATGCTGACCTCGCCGCCCCCGTACTCGCCGGCGGCGATCGTGCCGGAGAAGGAGGCGTACTCCAGCGGGTGGTCCTCGGTGGGGACGGCGAGCCGCCGGGGGCCCTGCTCGGTCGGCGGCCCCTTGGGCACCGCCCAGCTCTTCAGGACGCCGTCGCGCTCCAGCCGCAGGTCCCAGTGCACCCGCTCCCCCGCGCGCCCGCGCGGCGTGTGGTGCTCGTGCACGACGAAGGTGTCGTCGTCCCCTGCCGGCAGCGGCTGCCCCGCGGCCGGCACCGGCTCG
>JBEPZM010000102.1:0-10530 GCA_041640835.1 Blastococcus sp. | reverse complement strand
AAGGCCGGTCGGTCGGCCGGTGGCTCGGCGTCGGGACGGCGCTGACGGACGACGGGGGGTGCCTCGTCGGGCTCGTCCCACCGGCGCCGGCGGGCCGCCCGGGAGGTGTCGATGCCCGCTTCGCGGAGGATCTCCGCGAGCGGCCGCCCGCCGGTGTCGGGGTTCCAGTCCGTCTCGGCCATCACGCCCCTTCCAACGAGTCCAGCCTGCGCAGGATCACTCCCTCGCGCAGCGCCCACGGGCAGATCCGCACGAACGGTACGTCCAACAGGCGCATGGAAGCGGCAGCGACAGTCGCTCCTGCGGGAACCTGGTGCGCGCGGGCCGCCGAGACCCCCGGCAGCTCGGCCAGCGCACCGGACTCGATGCGGGAGACGAAGCGCGCCACCTGGTCCAGCCCGGTCAGCGACAGCTCGCGCGGTGTCCGGATCCCGGCCGACGACGGCGCCGCACCGCTGAGCCGCGCCAGGGTGCGGAAGGTCTTGCTCGTCGCGGCGACGAGATCGGGGGGACCGGCCTTCTTCAGCTTCGCGACCACCGGCTCCAGGAGCGCGGTGGCGTGCTCGTCGAGCTCCGCGAGCGCGTCGAGGTCGGGACGCCCACCGGAGAGCGCCTCGGGCAGGAAGCGCCGGGTCATCCGGCCCGCGCCCAGCGGCAGGGAGACGGCGACGTCGGGCAGCTCGTCGATGCCGACGGCCAGCTCCAGCGAGCCGCCGCCGATGTCCAGCACCAGCATCCGGCCGGCGCTCCAGCCGAACCAGCGGCGGACGGCCAGGAAGGTCAGCCGGGCCTCGTCCTCGCCGGTGAGCACCTGCAGCTCCACCCCGGTGGACTGCCGGACGCGCTCGAGCACCTCCTCGCCGTTGCGCGCCTCGCGGATCGCCGAGGTGGCCAGCGCCAGGAAGTCGTCGCAGCCCTGCTTCTCCGCCTGGTCGCAGGCCTCCTGGACGGCCTGGAGCAGCGCCTTCTCCCCCACGCGCGACAGCACGTCGTCCGGCCCCACGTGCTCGGCGAGGCGCAGCGGCCAGCGGTCGTCGTGCATCGGCGTCGGGTGGGCACCGCGGTGCGCGTCGACGACGAGCAGGTGGACGGTGTTGGAACCGACGTCGAGTACACCCAGCCGCATGGGCCCAGTCTGCCGGGCACGCCCCGCATAGGCTTGACCGGTGCCGGACGACCCACCCCCCGAGGTCGACCTCGACTTCGCGCGGGAGTTCGTGGAGTTCGCGGACCCCGCGGACCCGGACCACGTCGTCCGCGCCGACCTGACCTGGCTGACGTCGGCGTGGACGTGCATCTACGGCCGCGGGTGCGCCGGCGTCGTCGAGGGGCGGCCGGACGACGGCTGCTGCAGCCACGGCGCCTTCTTCACCGACGAGGACGACCTGGCGCGGGTCACCGCCGCCGTCGCCGACCTCCGGGACGAGGACTGGCAGCTGGCCCCCGTCGGTCGGGGGGCCTGGACCGAGGAGGACGACGCCGACGACGCCGAGGACGGCGTCCGCTCGCTGCGGACCCGCGTGGTCGACGGCGCCTGCGTCTTCCTCAACCGGCCGGGGTTCCCGGGCGGGAGCGGGTGCGCCCTGCACCGGAGCGCGCT
Organism: Blastococcus sp.; assembly: GCA_041640835.1. Lineage (GTDB taxonomy): Bacteria > Actinomycetota > Actinomycetes > Mycobacteriales > Geodermatophilaceae > Blastococcus. The sequence continues at coordinate 8,930 of JBEPZM010000102.1, read as the reverse complement.
GGGCGCAGGCGTGCACCCGCTGACCACCAAGCCCGACGTCTGCTGGCAGCTGCCGGTGCGCCGGGAGCAGGAGCACGTCGACCGCCCCGACGGAACGCGGGTGCTCGTGGACTCGGTGGGCGAGTTCGACCGCCGCGGCTGGGGCGCGGGCGGGCACGACCTGCACTGGTGGTGCACCGGCGCGCCCGCCGCCCACATCTCCCCCGAACCGCTGGTCGAGACCTACGCCGCCGAGCTCACCGCGCTGCTCGGCGCCTCCGCGTACGCGGAGCTACGCCGGCTGGCCGAGCTGCGCCTCGACCAGGGGCTGATCGCCCCCCACCCCGCCTCGCCTGTGCCCGTCCAGCTGCACCGGCGGCGGCCCGGCTGACCGGAAGGTCTGCCGGTAGGCGCGGGGGGAGACCCCGCGCCGGCGGGCGAACTGCTCGCGCAGCCCCGCCGCGGTGCCGAAGCCGACGAGCCGGGCGATCTCCTCGACCGGGGCGTCGGTCTCCTCCAGCAGGGTCTCGGCCGCCGACAGCCGCTGCCCGAGCAACCAGGCGTGCGGCGTCGTCCCCGTCGTCGCCTTGAAGCGCCGGGCGAAGGTGCGCGGGCTCATCAGCGCACGGCGGGCCAGGATGTCGACGCTCAGGTCCTCGGCCAGGTGGGCACCGGCCCACTCCAGGACGACGCCGAGGAGGTCGTCCTCGCAGCGGGCGACCGGCGCGTCGATGAACTGGGCCTGCCCACCGTCGCGGTGCGGCGGCACGACCATCTCGCGGGCCAGTGCGTTCGAGGCTGCGGCGCCCCACTCCCGGCGCACGAGGTGCAGCAGGGTGTCCACGCCGGCGGCGGTGCCCGCGCCGGTGAGGATCGTCCCGTTGTCCACGTAGAGCACGCCCGCGTCGACGTCGAGGTCCGGGAAGCGGGCGGCGAGCTCGCCCGCCCACCGCCAGTGCGTGGTCACCCGCAGGCCCTCGAGCAGCCCCGCGGCGGCCAGGACGAAGACGCCCGTGCAGTGGCTGATGAGCATCGCACCCCGGGCGTGCGCCGCACGCAGCGCGTCGAGCAGCGCGTCGGACGGGACGTGGTCGAACAGCTCCCACGCGGTGATCAGCACGATGTCCGACCGCTCGAGGCGGTCCAGGCCGTGCTCCACGAGGACGCCGAGACCGGTGTCGGTGCGCAGGATGCCGGGGGTCTCGGCGACCACCGCGAAGTCGAACCGGGGCAGGCCGAGGTGCTGCCGGTCGTAGGCGAACACCTCGTGGCAGACGCCGAGGCCGAAGCTGCCGATCAGCCCGTCGGCGACGACGGTGCTGACCACCAGGGGACGGTCGGGGAGGCTCATGACGGCATCATGGCAGAAAACCTGCGTCAGCGGTCAGTCCTGCCACTCGTCTGCCGGACGCCGGCTGAGCAGGGTGGACGCATGTTGATGATCACCTGCACCGTCACCGGGAACCGCGAGCTGACCTCGCTCGACGCCGTCCGCTCGGTGGTGAACCACCCGGACCACATCGCCGTCACCGTCACCTGCCCGGCCTGCGGCCAGGAGCACGTGCACCGCACCGGACGCCGCGTGGAAGAGGCCCGCCGGGCGGTCGCGCTCGAGGTCGCCGTCCGACGGGCGGCGGCACCGGTTGCGGCCTAGCATCGAACACATGAGCGAATCACAGCCGCAGGACCCGACGCTGGAGAAGGATCCGTCCGACTGGGTGACCGGTGACGAGCCGGCCACCGGGGCGCAGAAGAGCTACCTGGAGACCCTCGCCCGGGGCACCGACGAGAACGTCCCCGAGGACCTCACCAAGGCCGAGGCCTCGCAGAAGATCGACGACCTGAAGTCCTGACCCGCGCCGATCAGGCCTCGAACTTGTAGCCGAGACCGCGCACGGTCAGCAGGTACTTCGGGTTGGCGGGGTCGGGCTCGAGCTTGGCCCGCAGCCGCTTGACGTGGACGTCGAGGGTCTTGGTGTCGCCGACGTAGTCCGAGCCCCACACCCGGTCGATCAGCTGGGCGCGGGTCAGCACCCGGCCGGCGTTGCGCAGCAGCAGCTCGAGCAGGTCGAACTCCTTCAGCGGGAGGGCGACCGGTTCGCCGTCCATGGCGACGACGTGCCGCTCGACGTCCATCCGGACCGGCCCGGCCTCGAGGACTGCATCGGGCGACGCCGCCTCGACCGACTCGCCCCGGCGCCGGAGCACCGCGCGGATGCGGGCGACCAGCTCGCGGGCCGAGTAGGGCTTGGTGACGTAGTCGTCGGCCCCCAGCTCCAGGCCGACGACCTTGTCGATCTCGCTGTCCTTGGCGGTCAGCATGATGATCGGCACGCCGCTGCGGGCGCGGAGCTGCCGGCACACCTCGGTGCCGGGCAGCCCGGGCAGCATCAGGTCGAGCAGCACGATGTCGGCTCCGCCGCGGTCGAACTCGGCGAGCGCGTCCGGACCGGTCGAGGCCACGACGGCGTCGAACCCCTCCCGGCGCAGCATGTAGGAGAGCGCGTCGGAGAAGGACTCCTCGTCCTCGACGACCAGCACGCGGGTCATGCGGCCCCCTTTCCGGGGTCGGCGGCGACGGTCTCGCCGCTGGGAGGTGCAGCTGGGGGTGGGGGCGCGGCGGCGAGCGGGATGCGGAGCGTGAACGTCGAGCCCAGCCCCTCCTCGCTCCAGACGGTCACCGAGCCGCCGTGGTTGCTCGCGACGTGCTTGACGATGGCCAGGCCCAGACCGGTGCCGCCGGTGCTGCTGGCCCGGGACTGGTCGACCCGGTAGAAGCGCTCGAACACCCGCTGCCGGTCCTGGCGGGGGATCCCGATGCCGCTGTCGGTCACCGCGATCTCGGCGAAGCCCGAGCGGGCACGGGCCGCGACGGCGATGCGCGACTCCCCCGTGCTGTAGGCGACCGCGTTGGCCAGCAGATTCGTCACGGCGGTGGCCAGCTGACCCTCCACCCCGCGCACGACCAGGCCCTGCTGGCCGCCGACGGCGATGTCCAGCTGCTTGGCCCGTGCCGCGGTGCGGGTGCGGTCGACGGCCTCGGCCAGCACCCGGTCGACCGGCACCGGCGCGAGGTCCGGCAGGGGCTCGCCGCCCTGCAGCCGGGAGAGGTCGATGAGCTCGCGCACCAGCCGGCCGAGCCGGTCGGCCTCGTGCGCGATGCGGGCGGCGAAGCGCTGCACGGCCTCGGGGTCGTCGGCCGCGCCCTCGATCGCCTCCGCGAGCAGGGCGAGCGCGCCGACCGGCGTCTTCAGCTCGTGGCCGACGTTGGCGACGAAGTCGCGGCGCACAGCCTCGGTGCGGCGGGCCTCGGTGACGTCCTCCAGGACGAGGGCGACGGGGCCGGGCGGTGGCGCGGTGCCGCTGTCGAGCCGCACGCCGTGCACGCCCATCATCCGCGGGCCGGCGCCGACCAGGTTGCCCGGCAGCCGGACGTCGGTGCGCCGGCCCCCACCCCTGCGCACCGCGTGCGCCAGCTCGAGCAGCTCGGGCACCAGCAGCCGCGTGCCGCGCACGATGCCGAGCGCGCGGGCGGCCGGATTGGCCAGCAGCACGGCGTCGTCGGCGTCGACGACGAGGACCGCCGGGTCCATCAGGTCGAGCAGCCGGCGGGCCATCGCCGCCTCCGGCAGCGGCACGACGGCGGCGTCGGGGCCCGCCCCGTCGAAGCTGCGCCGGGAGCCGAGCACGAGAGTGAGGGCCACGGCCCCACCCAGGGCCAGGCCCACCACGAGGGCGACCAGCGGACTCACGGTGCCGATGCTAGGTGCGCCGAGGGGCCGAGCCCGACCGAACACCTGATCGGACGCCCCCGACGAGGGAGTGTTCACGTGGGCGTGGGTCGGCGTTCACCTCGAGGCGACCGAACGCCCCCGACACCGGCCTAAGGTCGGTCCCGACCGGCGCGGCGGCCTGCCGCGCCCCCCGAGGAGGACGACGTGCGGGACAGCTACCACGAGGAACTCGACGACATCCGCGGCTGCCTGGTCGAGATGGCCAACACGGTCGGCTCCCAGATGAGCACCGCCACGACCGCGCTGCTGGACGCCGACGTCGCACTCGCCGACCTCGTGATCGCCGGCGACGAGCAGATCGACGCCACCCGGGAGAGCATCGACCAGCGCTGCTTCACCCTGCTGGCGCGCCAGCAGCCGGTCGCGACCGACCTGCGCACGATCGTCGTCGCCACCCGGATCGCCAGCGACCTCGAGCGCATGGGCGACCTCGCCGAGCACATCGCCAAGGTGGCGCGGATGCGCTTCCCCGACCACGCCGTCCCGCAGGAGGTGCGCCCGGCGTTCCTCGAGGCCGGCCACGTCGCGGAGATGCTGGTCGCCAAGGCCGGCACCGTCATCGCCACCCGGAACGTCGAGAAGGCCCGCGAGCTCGAGACCGACGACGACGCGATGGACCGCATCCACCGCGGCCTGTTCCGCGAGCTGCTCGCCGACAGCTGGCCCTACGGCGTCGAGACCGCGATCGACGTGACGCTGCTCGGCCGCTACTACGAGCGCTTCGCCGACCACGCGGTCAGCGTCGCCCGCCGGGTGGTCTACCTGGTCACCGGCGAGCGGCACGTCCCGGAGCCCAGCACCCCCATCTGACACCCGCACCGCACCGCACCGCGCGGGCTGACCCTCGCGGTACGGCAGCGGACCTCGCCGTCCACCGCGCATCCGGCTGCTACACGGCGAGGTCGAGGCCCAGCAGCGCGGTCGGGGCCGCGCGGCGAGGTCGACGGAGGTCACGGCGGCGCTCGAATGCGACGACGTGGTGGCCTTCAGGCGTCGATGGCCACGACTTCGTCGCATTCGGCAGGAGGAGTGCCTCCAGCCGAGCTACTTCTTGCCCTGGTTCTTGACGGCCTCGATGGCGGCGGCCGCGGCGTCGGGGTCGAGGTACTGGCCGCCGGCCTTCAGCGGGCGCAGGTCGTCGTCCAGGTCGTAGCGCAGCGGGACGCCGGTCGGGATGTTGAGGCCGACGACCTCGTCGTCACCCAGTCCGTCGAGGTGCTTCACCAGCGCCCGCAGGCTGTTGCCGTGCGCGGCGACGAGCACGGTCTTCCCCGCGCGCAGGTCCGGGACGATCCCGTCGTACCAGTACGGCAGCATCCGGACGACGACGTCGGCCAGGCACTCGGTGGCGGGCCGGGCCTCCGGCGGCAGGAACGCGTACCGCGGGTCGCCGTCCTGGCTGAACTCGCTGCCGGCCTCGATCGGCGGCGGCGGGGTGTCGTAGGAACGGCGCCAGGTCATGAACTGCTCCTCGCCGAACTCCGCGAGGGTCTGCGCCTTGTCCTTGCCCTGGAGCGCGCCGTAGTGCCGCTCGTTGAGCCGCCAGGAGCGCTTCACCGGGATCCAGTGCCGGTCGGCCTCGTGCAGCGCCAGCTCGGCGGTCATGATCGCCCGCCTCAGCAGCGAGGTGTGCAGGACGTCGGGGAGCAAGCCGTGCTCGGCGAGCAGCTGCCCACCTCGTGCGGCCTCGGCCCGCCCCTTGTCCGACAGCGGGACGTCGACCCAGCCGGTGAACAGGTTGGCCTTGTTCCACTCGCTCTCGCCGTGGCGGAGCAGCACGAGGGTTCCCGGAGAAGTCACGACCTCATCCTGCCCGAACGCCGTCCGGCCGCAGCCCGGGCCCGGGTCACGCGACGCTACGCCGGTCCGGGACGTCGTCCCCGTACCGGTCCTGGGCCGCGTGCACCGCGGCCGCGACGAGCTCGCCGGCGGTCCGCAGCTGCGCCTCCGTGTGGGTCGCCATGACCGTCAGCCGCAGGACGCCCTGCCCGCGCGGGACCGCCGGGTAGGCGACGGCGTTGGTGTAGACGCCGCCGTCGAAGGCGGTGCGCCAGGCGGCGCCGGTGGCCTCGTCCGATCCGGTCGGGACGGCGACCACCGCGCCCCGGCCCTCGATCGGCTCGGCCCCCGCCTCGGCGAGGACCCGGCGCAGCAGCGCGCAGTTCTCCTGCAGCCGGGCGATCCGCTCGGGCTCGGCGCGCAGGATCCGCACCGCGGTGAGGGCCGCGGCGACCGACGCCGGGTCGTTGGCGGCGCTGAACACGTACGGCATGGCCCCGGCACGGATGCCGTCGGCGGCGGCCCGGCTGGTCATCACGGCGCCACCGACGCTGGCCAGCGACTTGCTCAGCGCGATCGTCACCGCGTCCACGTCGGCCAGGACGCCGAGCTCCTCGCCGGCGCCCCGCCCGCCCGCGCCCAGCACGCCCAGTCCGTGCGCCTCGTCGACCACGAGCCGGGCGCCGTGCTGCGCGCAGAGCGCGGTGATCTCCCGCAGCGGGGCGAGCTCCCCGGTCATGGAGTAGACCCCGTCCACGACGACGACCGCGCCGGCCCGCGGGTCGAGCCGCTCCAGGCGCGCGGCCAGCGACTCCAGGTCGTTGTGCCGCCAGCGCACCACCCGGCCCCGGCTGGCCGCCGCGGCCGCGTGCAGGCTGGCGTGGACGTGAGCGTCGACGAGCAGCACGTCGTCGGCGGTGCAGATCGTGGACAGCAGTGCGATGTTGGCGTTCACGCCCGACGAGGTCAGCACCGCCGCCTCGGTGCCGTAGAGCTCGGCGAGCTCTTCCTCCAGCTGCAGGTGCAGCCCGGTGGTCCCGTTGAGCACCCGGCTGCCCGAGGTGCTGGTGCCGTAGCGGCGCAGCGCCGCGCTGGCGGACTCGATCATCCGCGGGTCGCCGGCCAGGCCGAGGTAGTTGCCGGTGCCCAGGTTGATCCGGTCGGAGCCGTCGGCGTACCGGGTCACCGGCAGCGGAGCGCCCGCGGTCGGCACGGCGACGGACGCCGCACCGGGATGCCGCGGATCGCGGAGCAGGGCCGCGAGGGCGTTCTCGTGCAGCGGCGCGAACGGGTCGCGGCGGCCGCGCGCGGCGGCGGGCAGGTCTGGGCGGGCGGCGGCGAGGCCGTCGGTCACAGGTGTTTCTCCCCCACGTACGTCCGGACGGGGCTCCCCTGGCCCGCCCGCGACCCGGCCAGCCTGTGCGAATGGTGACGGAGCGTCAACACTCTGCGCGTTCGTCACCTCACCGGGTGGTCGGCATCACCCGATCGCGGCGCCCCGGTAGCCAGACCAGCACGACGACGACGGCGACGGCCCCCGCGGCCGCCGTCCCGATGGCGGTGACGTGCATGGCGTCGACGAACGCCTCGCGGGCGGGCTGGACCAGCCCGGCTGCCGCCTCCGCGGCCTCCGGGTCGTCCCCGGCCTGCACCCGGTCCACCGCCTGGAGGGTGCCGACGATCGACTCCCCCGCCTGCTCCCGGACGTCGGCGGGCAGCACGTCGGTGGCGTCGCCCAGGTTCGCCGTGTAGACGCCGGCGAGCACCGAGCCGAGGATCGCCACCCCCAGCGCGCCGCCCACCTGGCGGACGGAGTTGTTCACCGCCGCGCCGGCCCCGGCCTTCTCGCGCGGGACGACGGACATGATCGACTCGGTGGCGGGGGCCATCACCATGCCCATGCCCGTGCCCTGGACGGACAGGATCACGATCAGCAGCCAGGCGGGCGAGTCGGCGTCCAGGAGCTGGAAGCCGAGGAACGACGTCGTGATGAGGGTGAAGCCGACCGCGCAGACGGCCTTGGCGCCGTACTTCTCGGCCAGCACGGAGCTGCGCGGCCCCATGATCGCCATGCCCAGCGCCACCGGGATGAGCGTCGCGCCGGCCTGCAGCGGGCTGAAGCCCAGCACCCCCTGCAGGTAGAAGACGACGTAGAAGGTGGCGCCCAGCAGCGCGAAGAAGTTCAGGCCCAGGGCGGCGGCGGCTGCGGAGAAGGCCGGGTTGCGGAAGAGCGAGACGTCCAGCGCCGGGTGTGACGAGCGCCGCTGCAGCTGGACGAACAGGGCCAGCAGCGCGATGCCGCCGAGCAGCGGGACCAGCACGCCCGGCGTCGTCCAGCCGGCGCCCTCGCCGCCGCGGATGATGCCGTAGACCAGGCCGACGAGCGCCACGATCGACAGCAGGACGCCCGGGACGTCGAGGCGGCCGGGCGAGGGATCCTTCGACTCCGGGACGATCGCCAGCACGCCGACGATGCCGAGGACTGCCACGGGCACGCCGACGAGGAAGACCGCGCCCCACCAGAAGTGCTCGAGAACCGCGCCACCGGCCAGCGGACCGCCGGCGACGGCGATGCCCGCGGTGCCCGCCCACACGCCGATCGCCCGCCCGCGCTCCGGACCGGGGAAGACGTTGGTGATGACGGCGAGGGTCGTGGGCTGGACCGCGGCGCCGCCGACGCCCATGAGCGCGCGGTAGGCGATCAGCTCGGCCGGGCTGTCGCTCATCGCGGCCAGCACCGAGCCGACCACGAAGATCGACAGGCCGATGACCAGCACCCGCCGCCGGCCGATGCGGTCGCCGATGACGCCCCAGGAGAACAGCAGGCCGGCGAACACGAGGATGTAGGCGTCCACCGCCCACTGCAGCTCCGCCTGCGTGGCGCCGAGGTCGCGCTGCAGCGTCGGCAGGGCGACGTTGAGGATCGTGTTGCCCATGATCACCACGAGCAGGCACACCGTCATGGTGGCGAGCACCCACCAGCGGCGGGCGTAGCCGGGAGGAGCCTCCTCGGCCGTGGTGCTGTCCGTCGTCACTCCCCGCTGGTGGGCCGGGAGTCGGGGCGGCGGGCGGGATCGGCGAAGGCGGCGAACGCCTCCAGGTTGCGCAGCGACTCCCCGCGCTTCACCCGCCAGTCCCACTCGCGGCGGATGGAGGTGCCGAAGCCGATCTCCAGCATGGTGTTGAAGTGGTCGTCGGCGTAGCTGAGCACCGAGCCGAGGATGCGGTCGAGTTCCTCGGCGGTCACCGCGGCGTGCGGCAGCCGGCCGGTCAGGTACACGTCACCGACGTTGTCGATGGAGTACGAGACGCCGTACATGCGGGCGTTGTGCTGCAGCAGGAAGGTCCACAGCTGCTCGCGGTTCTCGTCGGGCTGGC
>JBEPZM010000101.1:0-10548 GCA_041640835.1 Blastococcus sp. | reverse complement strand
CCGCCCCGTGCCGCGCGTCCCACGCGTGGGCCGTGCGGTCGCACGCCCGCCACGAGCGGCTCCACGAGCGGCGCCTTCAGCTGAACCCATCAGTCGTCCGAGGATGCTCATGAGGCCTTTCTGCCCGGACCGGCATGGTGCGATGCCTGGGACGTGCGGGCCCGGCGTGGCGTGACGCCGCGTCGAGGAGGGGGGACCAACCATCCCGCCGGACGGACTCAGGCCACGCCGAGGGCGTCGGCCATCCGGTGGTGCGGAACCGCCTCGGTGTGCCGGCTCTGCCGCTCCAGCGTCCGGGCCAGGGCCCGGCGGGCCCAGCCGTTGGCCGGGGCGAGCACCACCAGCCGCGTCAGCGCGCCCTCGGCGCGGGCGAGCTGCGCCGACCCGAAGTAGGCACGCGCGAGCGCCTCGAGGGCGGCCTCGTTCTCCGGTTCGGCCTCGACGACGGGCTCCAGGATGCGGGCGGCCTCGTCGGGCCGTCCCATCGCCAGGAACAGGTCGGCGCGGAGGAACTCGGAGTGCAGGTCGAACTCGTGCTCGTTCACGCACCGGTCAACGCGACGGGCAGCTCCGTGCTTCCCGGCCCGCGCCGCATCCACCGCGGCACGGAGGGGCGAAGACCGGGCATCCCTCCCCCGACCGAGGAGCCCGCCATGCAGCTTCGCCACCGCCCCTCCCAGCGGACGACGGGCGATCCCGCCCGGGCCCGCGCCACGGACGACCACGGCCGCAGCTACGACCCCCGCGTCTTCGCCGTCCAGCGCGCCGGCGCACTCGTGGTCGCGGCGGTGATCCTGGTCTTCGGTCTGCTCGGGTTCGCCGGCGGGCTGGACTTCTTCTCGACCGACGGCCGGCCGATCCTGGGCATGTCCTCGAACGGCCTGCTCTCGACTGTCTCGGTGCTGACCGCCGCCGTGCTGGTGGTCGCCGCGCTGCGCAGTCCGCGGACCGCCTCGACGCTGATGATCGTCGTCGGCGTCGCGTTCCTCCTCGCCGGCCTGGGCAGCCTGGCGGTGCTGCGCACCGACGCCAACCTGCTGGCCTTCGAGATCGAGAACGTGATCTTCTCCGAGGTCACCGGGCTGGTCCTGCTCATGCTGGGCGCGTACGGCCGGGTGAGCGGGAACCTGCCGGCGGACAGCCCCTACGCCCGGCCGCGGGTGGCCGAGGACGACGGCCCGGAGTCGGTGCCCTCCACACCGGCCGAGTTCGCCGCCGAACGGGCCATGCGGGAGGCCGAGATCGCGGTGGTCAACCACACCGCGACGCCGGACCAGCTCCGTCGCGTCGAGGCCATGGCGCGGGTGCACACCCGGGGCGACCGGCGCCAGGTGTGGATGCGGTTCGACTGACGCTCAGTCGTCGTCGGCCTCGGGGAACCGGGCGCCGGCGGCGAGGTGCGCACCGGCGTCCACCACCGCCCGGGAGCCGACCAGCGCGATCTCGCCGTCGCCACCGACGGTGGCCGACTCCCCGATCTCGACCCCGTCGTCCAGCACCGACCGGGTGACCGTGGCCCCGGCCCGCACCCGGACGCCGGGCAGCAGCACCGAGTCCACGACGGTCGCCCCCCGCTCGACGACGACGCCCGGGGACAGCACCGACCCGCGGACCTCGCCGGCCACCCGCGTGCCGCCGGAGACCAGGCTGTCCTCGACCACCGCACCGCGCAGCAGGCGAGCGGCGCTGTGCCGGCCGCCCCGCGTGCGGATCGCCCACGAGGGGTCGTCGAGGTCCAGGGGCGGGTCCTCCCGGATGAACTCGCGGTGCGCCTCCCAGTAGGCGGGGATCGTGCCGACGTCGCGCCAGTAGCCCTCGAGCGGGAAGGCCCGGGCCCGGCCGTCGGCGGTCTGGGCGGGGAGCAGCTGGGAACCGAGGTCCTCCAGCCCGTCCTCCCCGGCGTCGCGGGCCAGCGCCTCGAGCCGGTCCAGCGTCTCCGTCGGCGAGAAGACGAACACCTCGTTGGTCGCCGTCGTCGTCGCTGGTTCGTCGGGCTTGTAGGCGTAGCCGGTGACCCGGCCGCCGTCGCCCACCTCGACGATGCCGTAGCGCGCGGCGTCGTCGGCAGCGACCTCGGTGGTCACCATGGTCACCTCGGCGCCCGAGCCCAGGTGGGCCTCGGCCACCTCGCGGTAGTCCAGCTTGTAGACGGCGTCGGAGCTGGCGACGACCAGCGCGTCGGGCGCGAACGCCCGGATCAGCTCGGCCTGGCGCCACAGCGAGTCGGCCGTGCCGGTGTTCCACCCGCCGCGCTCGGTGCCCTGGAACGGCGGCAGGGTGAGCAGCCCGCCCGTGGTGCGGTCGAGGTCCCACGGGCGGCCGTTCGCCAGGTGCTCGGAGATCGAGGTCGGGTGGAACTGGATCGAGACCCAGACGTCGGCGATGCCGGAGTGCAGGCAGTTGCTCAGCGGGAAGTCGATCAGCCGGTAGACCCCGGCGAACGGAACGGCCGGCTTGGCGCGCTGGTCGGTCAGGAGCTCGAGCCGCCCGCCCGCCCCTCCGGCCAGGACGAGGACGAGGATGCGGGGAAGCGCCATGACCGGCCTCTACCCGGCTCCCCGCCGCCGCGACACGCTCTCGCGGGAATCAGATCCACGCTGCGCGACTTCCTGGCTGTCGTGCCCGTCCCCCGCCGTCTGCCCAGGACCGCCGCCTTCTGGTCGGTCGCCGTGCTCCTGGTCCTGATGCTGGCCGCCTCGGGCGTGCCGTCCCCCCTCTACCGGGTCTACCAGGAGGAGTTCGGCTTCGACTCCGGCGTGCTGACGACGATCTTCGGCATCTACGCCTTCGCCCTCCTCCTCTCGCTGCTGGTCGTGGGCGGCCTCTCCGACCACATCGGGCGCCGGCCGGTGCTGATCGCGGCGTTCCTGCTGGAGGCAGTCGCGATGGTGCTGTTCCTGGCCGCCGACGGGGTGGGCTGGCTGCTCGCCGCGCGCGTGGTCCAGGGGCTGGCGACCGGTGCGCTCACCAGCACGCTCGGCGCCTCGCTGCTGGACCTGCAGCACCCGGACCGGCCGCACGGCGCGTTCATCAACAGCGCCTCCCCCGGCCTGGGCCTCTCCATCGGTGCCGTGGGCGCCGGTCTGCTCGTGCAGACGGTCGCCGCGCCCGACACCTGGGTGTTCGCGGTGCTGGCCGTCGTCTTCGTGCTCGCCGCCGTCGGCGCGCTGCTCCTGCCGGAGAGCTCGCCCCGGCTGCCCGGCGCGGTGGCGTCCCTGCGCCCGCGGGTGCACGTGCCGCCGGCCCACCGCCGGGCCTTCGTCGTGGCCGTGCCGCTGCTGGTCGCCTGCTGGTCGCTCGGCGGGCTCTACGCCTCGCTCGGCCCGTCCCTCGTCGCCGACGTCTTCGGCATCGACAACCACCTGGTCGGCGGGCTGCTGATCCTCGCCCTCAACGGCACCGGGGTGCTCGGGTCGCTGGCGCTGCGTACCGCGCCGCCCGAGCGGGCCATGGTCCTCGGCGCGCTGGTGGTGGCCGCGGGGGTGGCCGGCACCCTCGGCGCGCTGGTCGCCACCTCCGCCCCGCTGCTCTTCGCCGCGGCGGTGGTCACCGGGTTCGGCTTCGGCGCCGCGTTCCTCGGGGCGGTCGCCACGATCACGCTCGGCGTCGACTCGGGGCACCGGGCCGGCCTGCTGGCCGCCGTCTTCGTCGTCGGCTACCTGGCCTTCAGCATCCCGGCGATCGCCGCGGGTATCGCCGCGGGCGACGTCGGCCTGACGCGGACCACCGAGGTCTACGGCGTGACCGTCGTCGTCCTCGCCCTGCTGGCCGTGGCCGGACTGCTGCGGGCCCGGCGCACGGCCGGGTCGCTCGCCGCCGTCCCGGCCCCGGCGGACGAGCGCGACGACCGGCTGGCCCCGGCTCAGCTGCCCGGGTAGGGGCTGGCCTTCAGCACGCGGGCCAGGTGCGCGGCGTTCTCCGCCAGCGTGGCCGTGGTCGAGGCGACCGCCTCCGGCGTCTCCTCGAGATCCTTGTAGTCGGTGCCACCCATGGCCTGGTCGTTCCAGTAGGTGCCGCCCTGGGACGGGATCGTGAAGCCGATGTCGTCCAGGCCCTGGAACAGGTCGGCGATGATCTTGTGGGCGCCGTCCTCGTTGCCGACGACGGCGGCGACCGCCACCTTGCCCGCGACGAGGGGCCGGCCGGAGTCGTCGGTCTCCGACAGCTCGCCGTCGAGCCGCTCGAGCACCCGCTGGGCCACGCTGCTCATGTGCCCGACCCAGGTGGGCGTCGAGACGACGAGGATGTCGGCGGCCATCAGCTGCTCGCGGATCCCCGGCCAGGCGTCGCCCTCGCCCATGTCGATCTCGACGCCGGGCTTCACGTCGTGGTCCACGACGCGGACGATCTCGCCGGCCACGCCGTGCTTCGCCATCTCGTCCAGGATCTGGCGGGCCATGAGGTCACTGCTGGAGGGCGCCGGTGAGGCCTTGAGGCTGCACACGAGGGCGAGGGCGCGGAGGGGCTGGACGGACGACGTCGACTCGGTCATGCCCGGTCGGATGCCCCACGACCTACCTCCGTCACACCTCAGCGGCGGACGGCGTCGACGAAACCCCGGACCCGCTGCCGCAGCTCGGCGGCGCGCTCGGCGACGACCTCCGCGGGGTTCCGGTCCTGCAGCCACGGCGGGATGTCGGTCCGGACGCGCTCCGCGCACCCCAGGTCGGCGCACATGTAGGTGCCCAGGGTGTTGCCGTTGCGCCCGGCCGCACCCGTCCGCCTCGCCGTGAACAGGGAGACGGCGTCCGCGCTCTGGGCCGTCTGGCACAGCAGGCACATGGCCGTCGTCCGCGGCGACATCCGTGACTCGGCGGCACGGACCGCGAGGCCGACGGGTCCGTCCTCGGTCTCGACGACGAGGTAGCCGCGCAGCGGCGCCTTCGGATCCCGCCAGCCGAGCAGCTCGAGACCGCCCCAGTCGAGGTCGGCGAAGTCCTTCGGCAGCGCCAGGCCCTTGGCCTCGCCCTGCGAGCAGTTGACGAACGAGCGGCGTACCTGCTGCTCGGTGAGGGCGTGCACGATCGATCTCCTCGACTGGTGGGGGGAGCTCATCGTGCGGGACGACGGGCGGTCGATCACCCCGTTTTCCGCCGTCAGGCGGGCAGGTCACCGCCCGGGCCGGCCGCCTCGGCGAGCAGCCGCTCGCGGTGCTCCTCGGGCAGCAGGTCGACGTACACCGTGCCGTTCAGGTGGTCGACCTCGTGCTGGAGGCAACGCGCGGCCATGCCGGTCGCCTCGATCCCCACCGGGTCGCCGTGCACGTCGACGCCGTCGACACGGGCGCGGAAGGCGCGCGGGAGCTCGGCATAGGGCCCGGGCACCGACAGGCAGCCCTCCTCGGTGACCTCCTCGGCGGGCTCGCCGTCGGCCGGCTCGAGGATCGTCAGCGTCGGGTTGACGACGTAGCCGACCACGTCCTCGCCCTCGGCGTCCGGGCAGTCGATGACGAAGATCCGCGCGTCGACGCCGATCTGGTTGGCCGCCAGCCCCACGCCGTCGGCGGCCTCCATGGAGGCGAACATGTCCAGCACCAGGTGGCGGAGGTCCCGGTCGAACGCGGTCACCGGCGCGCAGGAGCGGTGCAGGACCGGGTTGCTGCCGTAGGTGACGATGGGTCGGGCGACGCCGTCGTAACGGCCGGGCAGGCGCATGACGACGAATCCTAGGGACTTCCCCGATCGCTCCGGCTGCGGAGCACGCCGGACGGACGTACGGTCCTCGGCATCGGCGCGGCCGGCCCTCTGCGGGCCGGTGGCCCTGCGGAGGTCGAGACAGCGGCTGCGCGGTCCTGCCGGGGATCCGGTACGCCTCGTCCGAGAAGCGAGCAGAGACATGTCCGCACCGGCCCTGTCCCACCACCGGATCCGCTCCCGCCGGCCCCTGGCCACTTCCGAACCCCTCCCGAACGAGACCGACGCGTCGGCGCCCAGCACCGACGCCGAGCGGGCTGCCGCCCTGGCGGCCGAGGTCGAGCAGCTGCACGCGGCCATGGCCAGCCGCGCGCAGATCGAGCAGGCCAAGGGCATCCTGATGCTCCTCACCGGCTGCAGCGACCAACTGGCCTTCGACCTGCTGTCGCACATCTCCGGGCACACCCACCGCAAGGTGCGCGACGTGGCCACGGCCATCGTCGGTTCCGCCTCGGGGACGGCGGACCTGCCCGCCGACGTCCGTCACATCCTGCGCGACGCCTGCCCGCCGGGGGCGCCGCGGCACTGAGCCCGCGAAGCCCTCCAAGGGGAGCCTGCGCGCAACGGCCGGCGGCGTCGGGGAGGATGCGGACGCCGCACGAGCCGCCGGTCCCTGCCGTCGGCCGGGCGGGCCGAGGAGGGAGCACCCGGTGTTCTACGTCATCGCCCGGTTCGTCATCCGCCCGCTGCTGTGGGTGCTGCTGCGGCCCCGCGTGACCGGCAGGGAGAACGTGCCGCTGACCGGGCCGGTGATCCTGGCCAGCAACCACCTGTCCTTCATCGACAGCATCGTGATCCCCACGGTGGCCCCCCGCCGGGTCGCGCTGCTGGCCAAGGCCGAGTACTTCACCGGGAGCGGGATCTCCGGCTGGTTCACCCGGGCGCTGTTCACCGCCCTGGGCGCGCACCCCGTCGAGCGGGAGACCCACCGGGCCGCGCAGGCCGCGCTCGACACCGCTCTCGGCGTGCTGCAGAGCGGCCTGGCCTTCGGCCTCTACCCCGAGGGCACCCGCTCGCGCGACGGCCGGCTGGCCCGCGGCAAGACCGGCGTCGCCTGGCTGGCCCTGACCGCCGACTGCCCGGTGGTCCCCGTCGCCGTCTCCGGCACCGACCGCGTCCAGCCGATCGGGGCCAGCTGGCCCCGCCCCCGCCGGGTGTCGGTGACGTTCGGGGAGCCGCTCACCTTCCCCGAGCACCGGGGTCTGGCCGGCAAGGGCCGGGCCCGGCGCGAGGTCACCGACGTGATCATGGAGCGGATCGCCGCGCTGTCCGGGCAGGAGAAGGAC
The DNA here is from genome assembly GCA_041640835.1 of Blastococcus sp. Lineage (GTDB taxonomy): Bacteria > Actinomycetota > Actinomycetes > Mycobacteriales > Geodermatophilaceae > Blastococcus. The sequence goes on along the minus strand of JBEPZM010000101.1, from coordinate 3,569 downwards.
GGGTGGGGCACGCCCCCGGGAGCGACCGCCTGACCCGTGGGGTCCGGCCGGATCAGGCCGCCAGGCGCGCTCGGAGGTCGTCGGGCCAGGCAGTCGACGCGCCGTCGCTCAGGCAGACGTAGGTCGTGCGCACGGTGCAGCACAGCCGGTCCCCGACGCGGATCTCGAAGCGCACGGTGAGGCTGGTCCGGCCGAGCTTCTCCAGCGCGGCGTCCACCGTCACGGTGTCGCCGTGCCGCGCCGAGGAGCGCCACTCCAGGGTGCTCGCGACGACGACGTACTGGTAGCCGCGGTAGGTCGACCAGTCGATGCCCCGCTCCACCCACCACGGGGTCAGCGCCTCGTCGGCCCAGACCAGGTAGTGGGCGTTGAAGACGATGCCCTGCATGTCGCACTCGGCGAACCGGACGGGGGCACTCCACACCTGGGACACGAGGCGCCACGCTATCGGGATCGCCGGTTACCGTCGTCGCGTGGATCCTGTCGCCGCACCCGCCGCCCCGCCCGCCGATACCGCCGATCGTGCGGTGCTCGCGGGGTACCGCACCCCGGGCGGACTCGTGCTGGACAAGGTGATCGACCACCTCGATCCGCACTGCCGCGAGTTCATCGCCCACTCGCCCTTCGCCACGCTGGCCACCGCGGATCCGGAGGGCTGGCCGGAGATCTCCCCCCGCGGCGGTGACCGGGGGTTCGTGCACGTGCTCGACGAGCACCGCCTCGCCCTCCCCGATCGGCCCGGCAACAACCGCGTGGACAGCCTGCGCAACCTCACGGTGAACCCGCGGGCGGCGCTGATGTTCTTCGTCCCCGGGGTCGACCAGACGCTGCGCGTCTACGGGACGACGGCCCTGGTCCGGCCCGAGGAGCTCGACGTCGACCTCACCGAGTTCGACCGCGCGCCGCTGTCGGTGCTGGTGATGACCGTGCGCCGCGCCTTCTTCCAGTGCCCCAAGTCGGTCATGCGCTCGGGGCTGTGGGATCCCGAGCAGCGGGTGGCGCCCACGACGCTGACCCCGTTCGGCCGGGTCATCAAGGACCACTGCGCGCTCGAGGCGGACCTCCCCGACGACGCGACCATCTGGGCGGACCTGGCCCAGGAGCTGTAGGAGAGCCGCGACCGCCGATTTCGTCGGTGGGGTGCCTTAGCGTCCCCGCATGGCATTCGATCTCCAGGTCGTCGTCGATTCGAACGCTCCGCACGAGCTCGCCGACTGGTGGGCCGAGGCGCTGGGGTGGCAGGTGGAACCCCAGGACGAGGCGTTCATCACCCGCATGGTGCAGGCCGGCGCCGCGAGCGAGGCCGACACGATGCGCCACCGCGGTGCGCTGGTCTGGACGCTGGGCGCGGCCATCACCTCACCGGAGCCCGGGCGGCCGCGGGTGCTCTTCCAGCGGGTCCCGGAGCCGAAGACGGGCAAGAACCGGCTGCACCTCGACGTCCACGTGGGGCCCGAGCGGCGGGAGGCCGAGGTCGCCCGGCTGGTCGAGCTCGGCGCGACGGAGCTCTGGCGGGAGTCGCAGGGGCCGATGGAGTGGGCGACGCTGGCCGACCCCCAGGGCAACGAGTTCTGCGTCGCCTGAGGGTCAGTGCTCGGGCAGGTCGCGCTGCAGCCGGCGGTCGGCCACCGCCCGCTCCGCCAGCACGCGGGCGCGCTGGGCCCGGCGTCTGCGACCGGTGTCGCGGTGGCGCGCGTCCTCGACGAGCTGGAGGGCGGCGAGCACGCTCGCCTGCACCTCCCCTGCTCGGGGGACGGCGGGCCGAGCCGGCTCTGCCGACGTCATGGGGATCCCTCTTCTCCCGGGAGTTCCGCCACGAACGCGCGCCACGACCGACCCCGTGTGGCGCTTGTTTCCCACCGATCGAGTTCCCTAACCACTCCGTGACCAGATGGTGCCCATGTGTCACGTGGGACACAGGGGGACGGTGCCCGTAGCGTGCGGGCATGGCAGCGCAGCGGGTACTCCGGTCGGCGGCCCGGTCGGTCCTGGCCCTCCTCCGGCGTCCCGCCCCGCCGACCGTCGGCCGTCCGGCTCCGCGGACGGCGCCGGACGTCGAGTACCGGCCACGGGACGACGACGCCGCCGATCCGGGCGAGATCGTGTGGGCGTGGGTGCCCTACGACGAGGGTGACGGCCGCGGCAAGGACCGCCCGGTGCTGGTCATCGGGCGCCGCGGCGAGCGCCTGCTCGGGCTGATGCTCAGCAGCCAGGACCACGACCGCGACGCCGCCGACGAGGCGCGTTTCGGGCGGATCTGGACCGACCTCGGCACCGGAGCCTGGGACGAGCGCGGGCGGCCCAGCGAGGTGCGCCTGGACCGGCTGCTCGAGCTCCCGGCGGATGCGGTGCGACGTGAGGGCGCGGCCCTCGACCGGGCGCGCTTCGACCGCGTCGTCGCCGAGGCCCGCCGCGTGCAGGGCTGGTGAACGGCGCCGCTCAGTCGGGGACGGCGTCGTCGGGCACGGGGTGCTGCGCGCGCGGGCGCACCGTGTAGACCCCGGCTCCGTCCGCGAGCGTCTGCAGGTCGTAGCGGTGCACGACCTTCGGTCCGCCGTGCAGGTGCACGTGCGTCACCGTGGGCAGGGGCTCGCCGTGGCAGGCCCTGCGGATCTCGACGCGGCCGTCCAACGGGCCGCCGACGTAGAGCAGCACGGCGTCGTCGTCGGCCGGCTCGGCCCCGGTTCCAGCGTCCTCGGACAGTTCGGCACTCCCTCGCTCGTTCCGCGACCAGCCAGGGTAGGCGTGGATCGCGCTGCGCGGCCAGCGTGCGCCCGATGCGCGGCCGGCCGGGGCCGGAGGCCGGTCTGCGATCCTTGACGCCGTTCCCGCGTCCCGAGGAGTTCCGCTGAGCACCGCATCCGCCCCCTTCGCCGGCACGTTGCTCGGCGACACCATCGCCGCCGTCCGCCCCCGGGACGCGGCGGCCGAACGGGCCGCGCGCGAACGGCTGGACCGGATGACCAAGCCGCCGGGCTCGCTCGGCGTGCTCGAGGACGTCGCCGCCCAGCTCGCCGGCATCGCCGGGACCTGCCCCGCGCCGCTGCCCGAACCCGCCACCGTCGCGGTCTTCGCCGGCGACCACGGGGTGCACGCCCAGGGCGTGACGCCGTGGCCGCAGGAGGTCACCGCGCAGATGGTGGCCAACTTCGTGGCCGGCGGAGCCGTGGTGAACGCGTTCGCCACCGGCCTCGGGGCGCGGGTCGTCGTGGTGGACGTCGGTGTCGCGGCCACGCTGGAGGCCACGCCGGCGCTGCTCGACCGCAAGGTGCGGCGCGGTACCGCCGACCTCGCCGTCGGTCCGGCGATGACCGTGGACGAGGCGCGCCGCGCGGTCGAGGCCGGCATCGAGGTGGCGACGGCGCTGGCCGCCGACGGCGGCGGCTGCCTGATCACCGGGGACATGGGGATCGCCAACACCACGGCCTCGGCGGCCCTGGTCTGCGCGTTCACCGGCGCCACCCCGGCGTCCGCGACCGGGCGCGGCACGGGCATCGACGACCCGACTCTGGCCCGCAAGGTCGAGGTGGTGAGCCGTGCGGTGGGCCGCGTCCCGTCGCGGCCCACGA
>JBEPZM010000100.1:0-10599 GCA_041640835.1 Blastococcus sp. | reverse complement strand
CTGGTCGACGCCGCGTTCCTCGCCGCGATGAAGGACGACGCCCTGCTGGTCAACGCCGCCCGGGGTGTCGTCGTCGACACGGACGCACTGCTCGCCGAGCTCACCGCCGGCCGGCTGCGCGCCGCCCTGGACGTCACCGAGCCCGAGCCGCTGCCCGAGGGGCACCCGCTCTGGACGGCGCCGAACCTGCTGATCACCCCGCACGTGGGCGGGGACGTCCCCGGCACGAACCAGCGCGCGGCGGCCGCGGTGACCGACCAGCTGGAGCGGATCCTCGCCGGCCGGCCGCTGGTGAACGTGGTCGACCGCTACTGATCCGTCGGCGGCGCGGGCACCGGGATCCGGCCCCCGGACGCCTGCCCGATCGCGGGCAGGTCGCGGGCCCGCACCGCCGGCAGGCGCACCTCGGTGCCGCCGGTGGTGACCAGCCACAGGTCGGACCGCTCGCCGACGCGCACGCCGGCGAGCTCCGTCCACGGCACCCGGCGGCGGCCCGCCAGCGTGCGCACGGTGATCGCACCCGCGTCGACGTCGAAGCCGGTGCGCCACACCCAGGCCGCGAGGACCGCGGGGACGAGCAGCAGCAGCAGGAGCCAGGACGAGGCCGCCGCCAGCGGGATCAGGCAGAAGGCGAACACCAGCACCGGCAGCAGGGTGGTGCGGTTCATCCGGAAGCGGGCGGGGGTGTCCACGAGCGCCGATCCTCCCAGACGGTTCAGTCGGCCAGCTGCGCCAGCCTGGCGGCGCTGCCGGCCTCGGCGGCGGTGTAGACGACCAGTTGCAGACCGGGGGCGTCGGCCGGGGTCAGCTGGTGGTGCTCCAGCACCAGGGAGCCGACGGCGGGGTGCTCGAACCGGCGCTCGGTGGAGGTGAACCGGTCGACGTCGTGGCTCGCCCACCCCTCGCGGAAGGCCGGGCTGGCCGCCTGCAGTCGCGTCACGAGGTCGACCACCTGCGGATCGGCCAGCCGCGGGCCGACCTCGGCCCGGAACTGGGTGAGGAACCGGCGGCTGTCGGTCGTCCAGTCGCCCAGGAGCCGACGCACGGCCGGGTCGGTGAACACGACCCACAGCAGGTTCCGATCAGCGGCGGGCAGGTCGGCCACCCCGGGATAGAGGCGCTCGTAGGCCTCGTTCCAGCCGACGATCGACCAGGTCGAGGTGATCGCGTACGCGGGGGAGGGGCCCAGGGCGTCCATCAGCCGCTGCAGGTGCGCGGGCATCGTCTCCAGCGCGTCGACGGTGGGCGCCGGCTCGTTGCCGGACAGCCGCAGCACGTACTCGCGCTCGGCCGCGGTGAGCCGCAGGGTGCGGGCCAGCGCGTCCATCACCTGCACCGAGGGCCGGATCTCCCGCCCCTGCTCCAGCCACGTGTACCAGGTGTGGCTGACCCCCGCGAGCAGCGCGACCTCCTCCCGCCGCAGCCCCGGCGTCCGGCGGTTGGCGCCGGCGGGCAGACCGACCGCGCCCGGGGTCAGCTGACGGCGGCGCGAGCCGAGGAAGTCGGCCAGCTCGCGGCGGGCGGAGACGGTCACGGCGTGCTCCCGTTCGGTGGTGGTGCCGGTACTAGCACCGACACAGTCTCCGACATGCCGGAGCACCGGCCTAGCATCCCCCCGTGACGATCGGTGAGGACCTCATCCCAGGCAACGACTCCGCCAGCGCGACGCGCAACCCGATGAAGCCGCGCAGCTTCGAGGTGACCGACGGGGACGCCAAGGCCCCTGCGCGCGCCATGCTGCGCGCCGTCGGCATGGGCGACGACGACATGGTCAAGCCCCAGATCGGCGTCGCCTCGTCCTGGAACGAGATCACCCCCTGCAACCTGTCGCTGCAGCGACTGGCCCAGCGCGCGAAGGACGGCGTCCGCGCCGCCGGCGGCTTCCCGATGGAGTTCGGCACCATCTCGGTGTCCGACGGCATCTCCATGGGGCACGAGGGCATGCGCGCCTCGCTGGTCTCCCGCGAGGTCATCGCCGACTCGGTCGAGACCGTCATGTTCGCCGAGCGCCTCGACGGCTCGGTGCTGCTGGCCGGCTGCGACAAGTCGCTGCCCGGCATGCTCATGGCCGCCGCGCGCCTCGACCTGGCGAGCGTCTTCCTCTACTCCGGTTCGACGATGCCCGGGAAGCTCGGCGACCGCGACCTCACGATCATCGACGTCTTCGAGGCCGTCGGCGCCTGCGCCCGGGGGCTCATCACCCGCGACGAGCTGGTCGAGATCGAGAAGGCCGCGTGCCCCGGCCAGGGCTCGTGCGGCGGCATGTACACCGCCAACACGATGGCCAGCGTGGCCGAGGCCCTCGGCATGGCACTGCCGGGCAGCGCCGCCCCGCCGGCGCCCGACAGCCGGCGCGACGCCTACGCAGTCGCCTCGGGTGAGGCGGTCGTGAACCTGCTCCGCCAGGGCATCACCGCCCGCCAGATCATGACCAAGAAGGCCTTCGAGAACGCGATCACCGTGGTCATGGCGCTGGGCGGCTCGACCAACGCCGTGCTGCACCTGATGGCGATCGCCCACGAGGCGCAGGTCGACCTCGAGCTCGAGGACTTCAACCGGATCGGTGACCGCACGCCGCTGCTGGCCGACGTGAAGCCGTTCGGCCGGTTCGTCATGACCGACGTGGACCGCATCGGCGGCGTCCCGGTCGTCATGCGTGCGCTGCTCGACGCCGGCCTGCTGCACGGCGACGTGCTCACCGTGACCGGGAAGACGATGGCCGAGAACCTGGCCGACATCGCCCCGCCGGACCCCGACGGCGCGATCATCCACGCGATGAACGACCCGATCCACGCCACCGGTGGCCTGTCGATCCTCCGGGGCTCGCTCTCGCCCGAGGGGGCCGTGGTGAAGTCCGCCGGCTTCGACACCGAGGTCTTCGAGGGCACCGCCCGCGTGTTCGACGGCGAGCAGGGCGCCATGGACGCCGTCACCGAGGGCACGCTGAAGCCGGGCGACGTCGTCGTCATCCGGTACGAGGGCCCGCGCGGCGGGCCCGGCATGCGCGAGATGCTCGCCGTCACCGGCGCCATCAAGGGCGCGGGCCTGGGCAAGGATGTCCTGTTGCTCACCGACGGCCGGTTCTCCGGCGGCACGACCGGTCTGTGCATCGGCCACGTGGCGCCCGAGGCGACCGACGGCGGCCCGATCGCCTTCGTCCGCGACGGCGACCCGATCCGGCTGGACCTGAGCACCCGCACGCTCGACCTGCTGGTCGACGACGAGGAGCTCGCCCGCCGCAAGGAGGGCTGGGAGCCGCTGCCGCCGCGCTACACCACCGGGGTCCTCGGCAAGTACGCCAAGCTGGTCGGATCGGCCGCCCAGGGCGCGATCTGCGGCTGATCCCCTCGGGAGGGCGCCCCCCTCCCAAGGGGTGAGGTCCGCCCCGCACGGCTTGGCCGGGCTCCCCCCGGTGCCGAGACAACAGGCGTGGACCCGCGCCGTTGGTGGTTGCTCGCGGTGGCCGTGCCGGCGGTACTCGCCTGCGCCGCCGCCGCCGCTTCGCCTTCCCTCAGCGACCTCGGCGACCTCGCCGTCGTCCTCGTCGGCCTGATCACCTCCGCCGTCCTCTGGACCGCCGGAGGCCGGCCAGGCAGTGCCCCGGCCTGGCGGTTGTTCGCCGTCGCACCCCTGTTCCCGGTGTTCGGCGCGTTCCTGGCATGGCTGATCGAGGCCGGCGACCCGCTCGATCGCGTGGTCGTCCGCTGGCTGCCCACCGTCCCCGGCTACGTCATCGCGATCGTGGCGCTGCTGGGGCTGGCGGGCCGGTCCCGGCTGCGCACCGGACGCCGGGCGGCCGCGGAGGTCGCGCTGTTCCTCACCTCGTGCCTGGTCGCGATCCGGCTGCTCGTCTCCGGCCCGGTCGGCGACTGGTCCGGGATGTCCCTGCCCGAGCGGGTCGTCCTGGGTGCCGCCGTCGTCGTCACCGCGGCGACGATGACCGCCGCCCTCGTCCTGCTCGGCGTCGTCGAGCCGGCCCGCCGGCGCATGGCCGTCGTGCTGCTGGCCGGCACCGTGCTGCTGACCAGCGGCCGGGGCCTGGGCACCTCCGCGGTCCTCTCCGACGCGGCCGCCGCCACCGCCCTGTCCCGGTTCCTCGTCGTCGGCGGCCTGCTGCTGCTCTGCGTCGCGGTCCTGGTGGACCCGGGGTGGAGCACGCCCGCACCGACCCGTTCGTTCTCCCGTGCCGTGGACGTCGGCCAGCTGCTGCCCATGGGCGCGCTGCTGGTCGCCGTCGCGGCGGCCGGCGTGGTCCGGTTCATGGGCCACCACCTCGACGTCGTCACCTGGGCCGGGCTGATGCTCGCCGTCCTGCTCGCGCTGGCGCACCGCTGGACCACCGCCTGCCAGGAGCACCACCTCTCGGCCCGGCTGCGGCGCAGCGAGGCCTACTTCCGCTCCCTGGTGCACTCCGGCATCGACGCCGTGGTGCTCCTCGACGACGCCCTGCGCGTCACCTGGGCCTCGCCGGCCCTGGAGCGCGTCCTCGGCTCCGCCGCGGCGGAGCTCGTCGGCCGGCCGCTGCTCGACGCCGTGCACCCGGAGGACCAGGCCGCGCTCGGCGAGGCGCTGACCCCCGGTGAGCGCGCCCCGAGCCTGCTGGGCCTGCGGCTGCGCGACGCCGACGGCGTGTGGCGCTGCCTCGAGGCCGGCATCGCCGACCTCCGCGACGACTCCGACGTCGGCGCCGTCGTCCTGCAGTGCCGCGACATGACCGAGCGGCAGGCGCGCGAGCGCTCGCTGCGGAGCGTCGCCTACATCGATCCGATGACCACCCTGCCCAACCGCGCGGGCATGCTCCAGCTGCTCACCGGGCGGCTGGCCCACCCCGTGGAGGGCCAGGAGCCCGGCACGCTGCTGATGGTCGAGCTCGACGGCCTCCTCGAGGCCCGCGAGCGGGCCGGCCGTGACGTGATCGGTGCCGTCGTCGCCGAGATCGGACGCCGGCTGCGCGCCACCGTGCGCGGCGAGGACGTCGTCGCGCGCACCGGCGGCGGCACCTTCGCCGTGCTCGCCACCGGGCAGGGCCCCGACGCCGACCGGCTGGCCGGCCGCATCCTGTCCGTCATCGAGCAGCCGATCCTCACCGACGCCGGCATCGTCGACCTGACCGCCGGCGTGGGCCTGGTCGAGCTCGACGAGGGCCTCGCCGTCGAGGACCTGCTCGTCCGCGCCGACCTCGCCGTCCGTGCCGCCCGCGCGGCGGGTTCCGGCATGGCGCAGCGCTACCGGGCCGCGCTCGGCGAGGCCGCGGCCCGCCGCGAGCAGCTGCGCGAGGACCTGCGCTCGGCGCGGGCCCACGGCGAGCTGTTCCTGCTGTTCCAGCCCGTCGTCTCCCTGAGCGAGCAGCGGCTCGCCGGCGTCGAGGCGCTGCTGCGCTGGCGGCACCCGACCCTCGGGGAGATCCTGCCCGCGGAGTTCCTGCCGATCGCCGAGCAGTCCGGGCTCCTGGGCGAACTCCAGCGGTTCGCGCTGGACGAGGCAGTCTCGGCCGCCGCCGCCATGCCGGAGTCCGCCTCCGGGGTGCGGATCGGCCTCGACGCCCCCGCCGCCTACCTGGCCACCGGCGCGCTCGTGCCCGACGTCGAGGCCGCGCTGCTCCGGTCGGGTCTCCCGCCCGAGCGGCTCGTGCTCGAGATCGGCGACGCGACCGTCACCTCCAGCGAGGAGCGCGACGGGCTCGACGTCGCGACCCTGCGGCTCATGGGCGTGCACGTGGCCCTCGCCGGCTTCGGTGGCGACTCCTCGATGCTCACCCACCTGACCAAGCTGCCGATCGACATGGTCAAGCTCGACCGGGCCTTCGTGTCCCGGATCGACCGCGACCCCAAGACCCGCGCGCTGTGCGAGTCGATCGTGGGCATCGGCCGGGCGCTGGGCATGTCGGTCGTGGCCGAAGGCGTGGAGACCTCCGCGCAGCTGGCCGTCCTGAGCGGCTTCGGCTGCGACTTCGCGCAGGGCTTCCTGCTCGCCCGCCCGATGCCGCTCGAGCAGCTCATGGGCATGCTCCGCGACGAGGCGGATGCGGTGTGGCCCGGTCTCGTCAGCACCCGATGACCGGCATCGGGCGATGAGCCCCGCCGCGGGCACCGGCTGGCCCCGGCGTCCGGTGCTCCTCGGCCTGGCGGCCGCGGCCCTGGTCCTCGCGGTCCAGCAGCTCGTCGTGCCGGACTGGAACGGGTGGAGCGGCCCGGCGGTGCTCGCGTCGGCGACGTTCGCCGTCGCCGCGCTCGCGGTCCGGCACTGCCTCCGGGTGGAGCCAGCGGTGGGCGCTACCTGGCGGTCCTTCGCCGTCATCGCGGTGCTGCTGGGCCTGGGGCACCTGGTCCGGGCGGTCGCCGGTGCGGGCGTGAACCCCACGTCCGCGGGGCTCTCGGACCTCTTCCTCGCCGCCACCGGTCCGGTGGCCGTGCTGCTCTGCGTGCGGCTGATGCGGTCGGCCGGCGGGCGCGTCCGCATGCAGGTGGTGCTGGACGCCGCCGTCGCCCTCGTCGCCCTCGGCGTGCTGCTGGAGATGCTGGTGCCGCTGACGGCCGGCCCGGCCGGCGCACCCGCGGACCCTCTGCTCACCGTCTTCTACCCGGCGGTCTCGGCCGTCCTCTGCGCCGTCGGGCTGGTCACGTTCGGCGCCGTCTCGGCACCCCGGCGGGCCGCGGCCGGCTGGGTGCTGCTCGCCTTCGCGTCGCTGTCGGTCACGATGGCCGGCGGCGCGCTCGCCGTGTCCGGCCCCTCCGCGCTGCTGGACGCCGTCGCCACGACGGCCTACCTCGGCATGCTCGCGGCCGCCACGACGGCGCTCGCCGCCGACCCGGGGCCCCGGGCCCCGGGGGAGAGCTCCGGTGCGGTCCCGCTGGTCGGCGTCGTCGTGAGCTACTGCCTGAGCTTCGGCGTCCTCCTGCTGCTGCTCGGCACCCTCGTCGCGGGCCGGCCGCTGCGCACCGCGGAGGTGCTCACCGTCGCCGCGCTGATGGTCCTGACCTTCGCGCGCACCCTCGTGTGGGCCGCCGACGGCGCGCGGCTGACGCGGCAGGTGCTGCGCACGGAGGCCTACTTCCGCACCCTGGTCCACTCCGCGGCCGACGTCACGGTGGTGCTGGACGCGCGGGGGCAGGTCACCTGGGCCGCGGCCTCCACGCCGGAGGTCTCCGGCTGGCTGCCCCGCGACCTCGAGGGCCGGCCGCTGCGCGACTTCGTGCACCCCGACGACCGCCACGAGCTGCACCGCGCCCTCGACCCGGGTGCCGAGCGGGGCACCGCCTCCGGCGGTCCCCACCCGCAGCTCCGGCTGCGCGGGCGGGACGGCGCCTGGCGCACCTTCGAGTCGGTCGGGACGGCGTCCTCCGCCGGGCTGCCGCCCGGCACCGACGCCGCAGCAGGTGACGACGCGGCCCGGAGCGACGGCCTGGTCCTGCACCTGCGGGACACCGCCGGACAGCGCAGCACCGAACTGGAACGGCTCGCCTACACCGACTACCTCACCGGGCTGCCCAACCGCGCCCGGCTGATGGCGGCGCTCACCGACGCCCGCGCGCGTGCCGCCCAGGGCGAGCCCGCCGCGTTCCTGCTGCTGGACCTCGACGGCTTCAAGCTGGTCAACGACGTCGCCGGCCACGAGGCGGGGGACGATCTGCTGATCCAGGTCGCCGGCCGGCTGCGGGCCGCCGTCCGTGACGGTGACCTGGTCGCCCGGCTCGGCGGCGACGAGTTCGCCGTCCTCGTGCCCGGCACGCTGGAGGAGGCAGTCGGCCTGGCCGAGCGCATCGTGGCCGACCTCCGGACCGTCCGCGCCGCGGCCGACGGCGCCGGGCACGCCGCCGGGGTCGTGTTCGACGTCGCCGGCAGCATCGGGGTGACCGCGCTGGACGCCGCCGACGAGGTGTCGGCGACCATCCGGCAGGCCGACATCGCCCTGCGCGCGGCCAAGGCGGACGGGAAGTCCTGCGTCCGGACGGCGGCGCGCGCGATCGACAGCGCGATGGGACGCCGGGCCCGGCTGGCCCGCGACCTGCCCGCCGCCCTCGAGCAGGAGCACTTCCGGATGGTCTACCAACCGGTGGTCGGGGTCGAGGAGCGGCGCATCCTGGGCCTGGAGTCCCTCGTCCGGTGGGACCACCCGCAGTTGGGCACCGTGCCGCCGGACGAGTTCATCTCGCTGGCCGAGGAGGAGGGGCTCATCGTCCCGCTGCAGCGCTGGGTGCTGGGCCGGGCGACCCGGGACGCCGCGGCGCTGCACGCCGCGGGCTTCGAGGTCATGACGAGCATCAACGTCTCCGTCCGCCACCTCCAGGCCGGCTGCCTCGCGCCCGACGTGGCCTCGGCCCTGGCCGCGGCGGGACTGCCGCCGTCCAAGCTGATCCTCGAGATCACCGAGTCGGTGATGCTCGACGCGGAGGACCGCCTGGAGAGCGACCTGGCCACGCTCAAGGAGATGGGCTGCGTGCTGTCGGTCGACGACTTCGGCCGCGGCTACTCGTCGCTGGCCTACCTCGCCCGCCTGCCCGTGCAGATCCTGAAGATGGACCGTGAGTTCGTCGCGGACATCGAGCGGGACGAGCGCGGGGCGACGCTCGTGGCCGGTGTCCTCGACCTGGGCCACCGCCTGGGCATGGACGTCGTCGCCGAGGGCGTGGAGACCGTCGGTCAGCTGCGGATGCTCGAGGAACGCGGCTGCCGGTTCATGCAGGGCTGGCTGTTCGGCCGCCCCGTCGACGCCGGCTCGCTCCCCGAGGTGCTCACGGCCTTCGACTGGCGCTCGCTCACGGCGCTGGAGAACGCGGATCTGGACACAAGTGTCCAGCCAGTGGGACGGGCTGGTTGACGACCCCGGCCGTGGAGGAGCACAGTGTGCAGGTGCCTTCCGCCTGCATGCTCGTCGACGACTGCTCCCGCAGCAGCCTCCTCGTAGTTCCGTAGCGCGCCGGTCCTCAGGACCGACGCGCTGACCCCTCCGTGCCTGCGGCACGAGGGGTTTTTTGTTGCCCGTCAGCTGTCGACGCCCCGCCGGCACCCGCACCCCACCTCCGTTCGGCCCAGGAGAGAACCGCATGACCACCAGCCAGGGCGAGTCCGCCACCCGCGAGGCCGCCGCCGCCCTCACGGGTGTCGAGACCACGGCCCGCTCGATCGTCGAGGCCGCCCACGAACCGGCCACTGGCATCACCGGGGCGCAGAGCCTCGTCCGCTCGCTGGAGGCCATCGGCGTCGACGTCGTCTTCGGCATCCCGGGCGGCGCGATCCTCCCGCTCTACGACCCGCTGTTCGACTCGAAGATCCGGCACGTGCTGGTGCGCCACGAGCAGGGCGCCGGCCACGCGGCCACCGGCTACGCACAGGCCACCGGCCGCGTCGGCGTCTGCATGGCCACCTCCGGCCCGGGCGCGACCAACCTCGTGACCCCCCTGGCCGACGCCTACATGGACTCGGTCCCGATCGTGGCCATCACCGGTCAGGTGCCCAGCGGCGCGATCGGCACCGACGCCTTCCAGGAGGCGGACATCCGCGGCATCACGATGCCGATCACCAAGCACAACTTCCTCGTGACCGACGCCGCGGACATCCCGCAGCGCATCGCCGAGGCGTTCCACCTGGCCTCCACCGGCCGCCCCGGGCCGGTGCTGGTCGACGTCCCCAAGGACGTGCTGCAGGCGACGACCGACTTCTCCTGGCCGCCGCGGATCGACCTCCCCGGCTACCGGCCGACCACCCGGCCGCACGGCAAGCAGGTCCGCGAGGCCGCCGCGATGATCGCCGGCGCCAGCCGGCCGGTGCTCTACGTCGGCGGTGGCGTGCTCAAGGCCGGCGCCACCGAGGAGCTGGCCGAGCTGGCGGCGCTCACCGGCGCCCCGGTGGTGACCACGCTGATGGCCCGCGGCGCCTTCCCCGACAGCGACCCGCAGCACCTGGGCATGCCCGGCATGCACGGGACCGTCGCTGCGGTCACCGCGCTGCAGAAGGCCGACGTCCTGGTCGCGCTGGGTGCCCGGTTCGACGACCGGGTGACCGGTCAGCTGTCGTCCTTCGCGCCGGACGCGCTGGTCGTGCACGCCGACATCGACCCGGCCGAGATCGGCAAGAACCGCAAGGCCGACGTGCCGATCGTGGGCGACGCCAAGGAGACGATCAGCCAGCTGGTCACCGCCCTCCGCGCCGAGCACGAGGCCGGGCGCACCCCGGACCTCGCCGCCTGGTGGACCCAGCTGGACGGCTGGCGCGACCGCTACCCGCTGGGCTACGACGAGCCCGAGGACGGCGCGCTCTCGCCGCAGTACGTGATCGAGCGGCTCGGGGCCATCGCCGGCCCCGACGCGATCTACACCTCGGGCGTCGGCCAGCACCAGATGTGGGCCGCGCAGTTCATCAAGTACGAGAAGCCCGGCACCTGGCTCAACAGCGGTGGCCTCGGGACGATGGGCTACGCCGTGCCCGCGGCGATGGGTGCCAAGCAGGGCATGCCGGACACCACGGTGTGGGCGATCGACGGCGACGGCTGCTTCCAGATGACCAACCAGGAGCTGGCCACCTGCGCCATCGAGGGCATCCCGATCAAGGTCGCCGTCATCAACAACGGCAACCTCGGCATGGTCCGGCAGTGGCAGACCC
>JBEPZM010000099.1:0-10746 GCA_041640835.1 Blastococcus sp. | reverse complement strand
GCTCGACAACGCCGACCTCGAGCTGCTCGGCCGCGCCCGCAAGGTCGTCGTCACCAAGGACGAGACGACCATCGTCGAGGGCTCGGGCGACACCGACCAGATCCAGGGCCGGGTCAACCAGATCCGCGCCGAGATCGAGAAGTCGGACAGCGACTACGACCGCGAGAAGCTGCAGGAGCGCCTGGCCAAGCTGGCCGGCGGTGTTGCGGTCATCAAGGCCGGTGCCGCGACCGAGGTCGAGCTCAAGGAGCGCAAGCACCGCATCGAGGACGCGGTGCGCAACGCCAAGGCCGCCGTCGAGGAGGGCATCGTCGCCGGTGGTGGCGTCGCCCTCGCGCAGGCCACGTCCGTCGCGTTCGACAAGCTCGAGCTCACGGGCGACGAGGCGACCGGTGCCAACATCGTGCGCGTCGCGCTCGAGGCGCCGCTGAAGCAGATCGCGATCAACGCCGGCCTCGAGGGTGGCGTCGTCGCGGAGAAGGTCCGCAACTCGGAGATCGGCTGGGGCCTCAACGCCGCCACCGGCGAGTACGTGGACCTGATCGCGGCCGGCATCATCGACCCGGCCAAGGTCACCCGCTCGGCGCTGCAGAACGCCGCCTCCATCGCGGCGCTCTTCCTCACCACCGAGGCCGTCATCGCCGACAAGCCGGAGAAGAACGCTCCCGCTGCCGGCGGCGGCGACATGGGTGGCATGGGCGGCATGGACTTCTGAGTCCAGCCCTCCCGTAGTACCAGCACTGCCCGGCAGGGGCGGTCCGCTTCCGAGCGGGCCGCCCCTGTCGGCGTTCGTGGCCGCCGGACGGACGGCAGGACCTCGTCAGCCGAGGGGCAGGCAGAGCGCGTTCGGGTCGTCGGCGCAGGCGCTGCCCTCGGTCACGCTCTCGACGACCCAGGTCCACGGCCGCGTGCTGATCGAGTTCTCCTCGACCCGCAGGCCGTCGAGCCGGACGGTGGTGCCCCGGAACGGGTCCGGCGTCGCGGGGGTGGCCGGCGCGACCGCGTACAGCGTCATCGTCTGGTGCGACTCGCTGAGCTCCTCGGTCTGCATGCTCGTGCCACCCGACAGCGTGCCGGGGCAGTAGCGGGCCGCGTCGTCGGAGCGCTCGGCGTCGGACCGTTCGAAGACACCGATGCCGCTGCCGCCGTCGACGGTGACGTCGGCGCGGAGGTTCGACGATCCGGACCGCTGCTTTCCCCGGTCCGGGCCGCGGTCGGTGAACGTGACGGTGACCGTCGCGTACCGGGCCGCCTCGTCCGGCATCCCGCAGACGGCGCTGAACAGGCCGCCCGGGACGCTGAGCGCCGGTACGCCGGGCGCCGCGGGGGAGACGGTCACCCGGACCGACGCCGGCAGCCCGTCCGGGGGGATGCCGGCCAGTTCGGCGGCGGCCACCGCTGCGGGACCAGTGGTGGGCGCCGCGGCCGGAGGGGCCGACGATCCGGGGCTCGTCGCCGGACCGGAGTCGACGGAGTCCGCCCGGGTGGAGGACAGGCCGCAGCCGCTGGTGAGCAGCAGCAGGCCGCAGGCGGCCGCCGTCGTCAGGACCGGCCGGGCCGGTCGGGACCGCATGCGCATCTGCTGACTCCCGTCGAAGGCGGGGGGCAGCGTGGCACGGCCCGGGCCGGCGGGGCGCGGACGCGCCGGAAGATCGCCCGCTCGTGCGAGCGACCCGCTGGCTGTCAGTCGACGGCGCGGCCGATCGAGCGCATGCGGACCCGGAGGTCGGTCAGCCGCTCGACGACCAGCTCACCGGCCCACTGCGCCTCACCGAGATCCTCGAGCACCCATTGCGGCGGATCCTGGATGGCGCCGAACACCCCGCTGATCGAGCCCAGCGCCAGGACGACGAGCGTCTCCGCCGTCTCCGTCCCGGTCCGAACGGGCCGGCGTCCGTGGTCCCGGTCGGTCTGGGTCCGATCTCGCTCGGTGTCCTCGAAGCTGCGGAGCGGGAACCGCAGCGACCACGGCCGCAGCCGCCAGATCCCGGCCTCGACGAGCCGGGTGCGCCAGTCCTCGAAGCCGAGCCGCCCGTGGTCCAGCCAGAACTGCAGGCCGGTGTCGCCCTCGTCCACCTCGGCGGCGACGTCCGCGAGACCGTGCGCGGCTGCCCGGGCGTGGTCGAGCTCCACGGCGTCGACGGTGTGGGTGAGCGCGCCGCGGACGGCGAGGTCGAGGATCAGCGCCCCCCCGGACGAGGTGGTCGTCGTAGGTCAGGCCCCGCGGACGTCCCCGCCGGTCGAGGCACAGGGCCGCCAGGCGAGTGGCCGCCAGCTCGCGCACGGGCGTCACTCCTCCGGTGCGAAGACGCAGAACTCGTTGCCCTCCGGGTCGGCGAGGACGCTCCACTCGATCTCGTCGTCCGCCTCGCGGACCATCCGTGCCCCGGCGGCGATCAGCGGCCACGTCTGGCCGACGACGTCGAAGTGCATCCGGTTCTTGATCGTCTTGCGCTCGGGCACCGGGACGATCCAGACGAGCGGGCCCTCGCCGGCCGGGTCCACGATCGGGATCGGCCAGTCGTGCGGGCGCGGCTCGTCGTCCTCGGGCGTCTCGGCGTCCTCGAGGTCGTCCCGCCGCACGTAGCCCATCGCGGCGCACCACCAGTCCGCGAGCGCGTGGTGGTCGTTCGCGTCGAGGCAGAGGTCCTTGAAGCGCACAGGTGCGTCAGCCATGGTGGGAGAGGGTAGGCGGCTCCCCGTGACGGTGATCATCGGGACGTCGGGGTGGCAGTACCGCGACTGGCGCGGCGCCTTCTACCCGCCGAAGCTCCCGCAGCGGCTGTGGCTGGAGCACTACGTCGAGCACTTCGCGACCGTCGAGAGCAACAACGCCTTCTACCGGCTGCCCGAGCGCGAGACATTCGAGAAGTGGCGCGAGCGCACCCCGCCGGAGTTCCGCTGGGCGGTCAAGGCGAGCCGCTTCCTCACCCACATGAAGCGGCTGCGCGAACCCGAGGAGCCGGTGGGTCGGCTGATGGACCGCGCCGCCGGGCTGGGCGCCAAGCTCGACACGATCCTGCTGCAGCTCCCGCCCACGCTGAAGGCGGACGCCGAGCTGCTCCGCGAGTGCCTCGCGCAGTTCCCCGCCGGCACGCGCGTTGCCGTGGAGCCGCGACACGAGTCGTGGTGGACCGACGAGATCCGCGCGCTGCTCGAGCGGTACGGGGCGGCGCTGTGCTGGGCCGACCGGGACGAGCAGCCGATCGCCCCGCTCTGGCGCACCACCGACTGGGGCTACCTGCGCTTCCACCACGGGTTCGAGGGCTGGGGCTACCGCGCCGGAACCCTCGAGCTCTGGGCCGAGAGGGTCGTCGCCACCTGCGGCGACTCAGACGTCCTCGTGTACTTCAACAACGACCCGGGCTGCAACGCGGTCATCGACGCGGTGCGGTTCGCCGACGCCGTCCACCGGGCCGGGGGGACGACGACCCGCGTGCCCACCGCCGAGGAGGCGACCGGCGCGGCATGGGTGCCGGTCTAGGCGGTCAGCGCCCGGACCGGCCGCGCTCGGCGGAGCCGTGACCGTTGCCGGCCGAGGCGCCGCTCGTCGCCGGTTCCGGGGCCTCCGCGACGGCGGGCACGTCGACGGTGTCCTCCACCTCGCCGACGGCGGCGTCGCGTGCGGCCTTCTCCGCCGCGCGGGCCTCGGCGCGGGCGTCCCGCGCGTCGTGGTTCGCGGTCACCCGCGCCCGGGCCGCCTCCAGCGACTCCTGGGCGTGCTCGTCGGCGTGCGCGATGGCGTTGTCCAGCCCCCGGGCCGCACCGTCCACCGGCTCCTCGTCGGGTGCCTCCGCGTCCACGGCCTCGGTGCCCTCGTCGGGGGCGTCCGTCTCCTCGGCCTCGGTCTCGTCGGCCTCGGTCTCCTCGGCCTCCGGCGTGGTGGCGTCGTCCTCGGGAACCGGCGTGGGTGCGAGGTCCTCGTCGGACTGCGGCAGGTCGAGCGGGGACACGGTCTCGACGGCGTCGGCCACGACGTCCTGGACCGGTGCCGGCAGCGCTCCGGCGGTCCCTGCTCCGGTCACGCCGGCAGCGGCGATGCCGACACCCGCGACGGCCTTGGTGACGGCGCTGGCACCGATGAGCTTGGTGGCGGCGGCAGCCAGTGCGTCGACGACGAAAGCCATGCGGGTGTCCTCCTGGAGACGGGCCACCGTGTGCGGCTCTTCCCTGCCTCATCGGCAGGTGCGGCTCCGCGGTGGAGCACGGACACCCGGACGGGGGAACGTCAGGAGGGCCTGCGGTCCTCGAGGTGCCGGACGCCGAGCTGCTCGGCGGCCTGACCGAGCACGTCCTGCACGGCGAGGGTGTCCGACAGCGGCATGACCGCGCTCTCGCTGCGCCCGGCGCGCAGGCACTCGGTGACCTCGACGAGCTCGTGCGCGTAGCCGACGCCCGTCGCGGGCCGGGTGATGGTCTCCGGCTCGTCGCCGGCACGGTGCAGCACGATCGTGTCGGGGTGGTGGAACCGCGGGAGGACGTCGATCCAGCCCTCGGTGCCGAAGACCCGGGCCTGGCCGGGCAGCGCCTGGCGCAGCGAGGTGAGCAGCGTCGCGGCCCGGCCGTCGTCGTAGCCGAGCAGCAGCCCCACCTCGGCGTCCACGCCCGTCGGGAAGACCGACCCGGTGGCGGCGACGCGCTGCGGCGTCCCGAGCAGCATCTGCGCGAACGAGACGACGTAGACCCCGAGGTCGAGCAGCGCGCCGCCGCCGAGTTCGAGCGCGAACAGCCGGTCGGCCGGGTCGTAGTCGCGGGAGACCCCGAGGTCGGCCTGCACCGAGCGCACCTCGCCGATCGCGCCGTCGGCCACCAGCTCGCGGAGGGCGACGACCGCCGGCTGGAAACGGGTCCACATCGCCTCCATGGTGAAGACGCCGGTCTCGCGGGCCAGGTCGACGACCTCCCGCGCGCCCGCCGTGGTGGCGGTGAACGACTTCTCCACCAGCAGCGCCTTGCCCGCGCGCAGGGCCGCCAGCGCGAAGGCGGCGTGCTGGGCGTGCGGGGTTGCGACGTAGAGGACGTCGACGTCCGGGTCGGCCAGGATCGCGGCGTACGAGCCGTGCGCGCGGTCGATCCCGTGCCGCGCGGCGAACGCGTCGGCCCGCTCCTGCGACCGGGAGGCGACGGCGACGACGCGGGCGTGCGGCACGTGGGCGAAGTCGGGCAGCACGCTCTCGGCGATGCGGCCCGGCCCGACGACGCCCCAGCGGATCTCTTCAGTCACCCCTGCGACGGTAGCGGCGACCCGAAACGGAGCAGGTTGCCGTCCGGGTCGACGTGCGCGCCCTCGCGGAGCCCGTAGTCGGTGTCGACGGGGGCGCTCGTCCGCTCGACGCCGGCCCAGCGGGCGGCGAGGGCGTCGGCGTCGGGCACGTGCAGGTAGGCGGCGGCCGCCGTCCGCAGCGGGTCGTGCCCCTCGGTGACCACGAGGTGCAGCTCGACCCCGGCCAGGGCGGCGAACCCGTAGCCCTCGTCGTGCGTGGACACCGTGCAGCCCAGGGCGGCGTAGTGCGCCAGCGCCCGGGGGAGGTCGGTGACCGGGAAGATCGGCGAGACGCGGATCTCCGGGTGCTCGTGCGCCATGACGGGCAGACTGCCACCGTGGCCGTGCTGATCGACACCCCCGTGTGGCCGTGGCGGGGGCGGAGGTGGTCGCATGTGGTCAGCGACGTCTCCTACGAGGAGCTGCACGACTTCGTCGAGGCCGAGCTCGGGATCCCGCGACGGGCGTTCCAGGGGGACCACTACGACGTCCCCGAGGACCTCTACGACGTCGCCGTCGCCGCCGGCGCACAGCCGGTCGAGTGCCGGGAGCTGCTCAGCCGGCTGCTGGCGGCGGGGCTGCGGGTCCGGAAGCCGCGCGGGCGCGCAGCAGGCTGAGCTCGGCGGCCATGTTCGCGCGGGCGCGCGGCTCCCAGGTGCCGGCGACGGTGGGCAGCCGGTAGAGCCGAGGGAGGGCCAGCAACTGTTCCAGGACGGCGATCCGCCCCACGGTGAACAGCTCGTCGGGGACGTGGCCGTACTCCTCGCGCACCGCGGACGCGTAGGCGGCGTAGGCCTCCGGCGGGGAGGCCAGCACCGCGAGATCGGCGTCGCAGAGCACCGCGCCGTTCGCGTCGCCGGGCTCGACCGCATGGCCGGCGGTGAGCAGCACCAGCCGCTCCACCTCGGCGATCCGCTCGTCGGGGACCAGACCGCGCAGCCCCGCGCGGGCGCGGCCGGCGCTCACCGCCTCGTTGTCGTTGCGCTGCGGGTCGTAGACGACGTCGTGGTACCAGGCGGCCAGCCGCACCGCGTCCGGGTCGATCGAGTCGTCGGCGAGCCGGTCGACGATGCCCAGGACGGCGGCCAGGTGCGCGAGGTCGTGGTACCGGCGGTGCGGCTCGCCCCACGCCCGGACGACGGCGGCCCACTCGGTGCGCGAGGTGGGGGAGTCGCCGGCCAGCGCCGCCCAGGCCTCGAACCCGACGCTCATCGCGACCCGCAGGTGCGGACGGCGAGCAGGGCGAACGCGCGGGCCGCGGTGACGACGTCGGCGATCGGGACGCGCTCGTCCGGGCCGTGCGCCAGGTGCAGGTCGCCGGGCCCGTAGTGCAGCGTCGGGATTCCCGCGGCGGCGTACAGGCGCAGGTCGGTGCCGGCCGGGAGCGCCCGCTCGGGCGGCACCCCGCCACCGGCGTCCTCCACGGCCCCGCGGACCGCCGGCAGGAGCGGGGATCCGGCCGGGAGCGCACCGCTGGCGAACGCGCCGCCGGTCCAGGTGAGCCGGACCGGATGCGCGGCCAGCCAGTCGTGGTCGGCACAGATCGCGGCCAGCCGGTCCGCGAACGCCTGCTTGGCCGCCTCCACCGGCTCCCCGATCCGCACGCCGTAGCGCCCCTCCGCGGTGAGCCGGTCGGGCACCGAGCTGGCCCAGTCCCCGGCCTGCACGCGGCCGATCGACAGGCCGTAGGGGAACCGGGCGTCGCCGAAGCGCGGATCGGCGTCGCGCTGCCGCTCGGCCTCGAACTCCAGCAGCCCGGCGTGGACGGCGGCGAAGAGCTCGACGGCGCTCACACCGCGGTCCCGCATCGCGGCGTGGGCGGCCCGCCCGGGAACCTCCAGCCGGAAGGTGAGCGCGCCGGCGTGCGCCGTGACGACGGCTCCGGCCGTCGGCTCCGGGATGACGCAGAGATCGCCGGTGTGCCCGCGGCGCAGGGCGGCCCACGCGCCGAGGCCGCCGTCCTCCTCGCCGACGACGCCGTGCAGCGCGAGCGGCCGGCGCAGCCGCACCCCCGCCGTCCGCAGGGCGGCGACCGCCGCGAGCGAGGCGACGACGCCGGCCTTCATGTCGCAGGCACCGCGGCCGTGCAGCGCGCCGCCGGCCAGCCGGGGGACGAACGGGTCGCCGTCCCAGCGGCTGCGGTTCCCGGGCGGGACGACGTCGGTGTGCCCCGCGAGTACCAGCGCCGGGCTGCCCTCCTCGGCCGCCGGCACCGTGCCCACGACGCCCCACGCCTCGGTGCGCTCGACCTCCTGGCCGGGGGCGTCCGGGGCGGACGCTGCCTCCGCCAGGTCGATCTCCCACAGGTCGACGGCGCAGTCCAGCTCGCTCAGCCAGCCGGCGAGCAGGTGCTGCACCTCGCTCTCGGCCGGCGTTCCCCCGACCGACGGGACGCGGACCAGCGCGGACAGCCGCTCGACGATCCAGGCCTCGTCCACCGCGGCCAGCACCTGCTCCTCGGCGGCGGTCAGCGGCGGCACGTCGGCGAGTCTGGCACGAGGCATCGGCGCCCGGACGGCGTCCCGCTACCGTGCGGCCGTGACTCAGCCTCCGCCCCCTCCGGGCTGGTACCCCGACCCCTCCGGCGCGCCCGGGACCCGCTGGTGGGACGGCCGGGGCTGGACCGAGCACGTCCAGCAGGCCGCGCCGCCGGCGCCGACCGCCCCGGTGTCCTCCGCTCCGGTGCCGCCGGTGCCGCAGGGCGGCGGCGGCCCGTCGCTCTACGAGCAGTCGGTCCTGCTGGTGAACCAGAAGACCAAGCTGATCGAGCTGACCAACGAGTACGCGGTGCTCGACGGCGAGGGCAACCAGATCGGCGCCGTCGTCCAGGTGGGGCAGAGCGCCGTGAGGAAGGCGGTGCGGCTGTTCAGCCAGCTCGACCAGTTCCTCACCCACACCCTCGAGGTGCGCGACGCCCGCGGGCCGGTGCTGGTCCTGACCCGGCCGGCGAAGCTGATGAAGTCGCGCGTCCTCGTGGCACGCCCGGACGGCAGCCCGGTCGGCGAGATCGTGCAGGCCACCGTGTTCGGGAAGATCCGCTTCGACCTGGTCGCCGGCGGCCAGGTGGTCGGCGCGATCCAGGCCGAGAACTGGCGGGCCTGGGACTTCGCGATCACCGACGCGGCCGGCACCGAGGTCGCCCGGATCACGAAGAAGTGGGAGGGCCTGGCGCGGACGATGTTCACCACGGCCGACCGCTACGTCGTCCTCGTGCACGTCCGGCTGCCGGAGCCGCTGGCCAGCCTGGTCATCGCCTCCGCGCTGACCGTCGACACCGCCCTGAAGCAGGACGACCGCGGCTTCAATTAAATGGCGATCCTCCGGATCGCACCGCGGCCAGGAGCCGTTCCCCTGTCGCGTTGAGCCGTGTCGTCGCCCCTGCGCGGGACCCTCCGGGCCCCACTCGGGTCGACACCGCAGCGTCCCTGGCGCGTACCCTGGAGGACGTCCGGGCCGGGTGCCACGTGCCCCCGGGTGCCATTTGGTTACGCCTTCACGGACTACCGCCCCGACCTCGGTCGGGGGCCTGGAGCCGTGTTGTGCTTTTCGCCGCGAGGCGGCCGTCATCCGGTCCGGACCTCGTCGTACGACGAAGGGCCCCGTCCATGCGGACGGGGCCCTTCGTCGTGCCGGGCGGTGCTCAGTAGGTCTCTTCGGTGGTGCTCCGGCGGATCGGTGCCGCGCCCGGTTCGGCGTAGGCGTCCGTCCGGGTGACGCGGCGCTGGCGCGGACCCCACACGGCCAGCTCCAGGGCGATCCCCAGCGCTCCGACGATCATGAGGATCCAGCCCACGACCTGCAGGTCGAGGCCGCTGACGTCGACGTCCAGGGCGAAGGTCAGGATCGCGCCGAGCGCGAGCAGGACGATGCCGGTTCCGAGCCTCATGACGTACTCCCTCTGCTGACGGCTGCAGGCGGACCCCAGCCGGCGGCGGGCGCCGCGGCACGCGGCATGCCCGGGGGCGCTCCCGGGAACCGTTCCGGCCGTCGAAGTCCCCCGAAGGGGTGCGTCCTGAGGCCCCTCAGACCGCTCGCGACCCCTCACGGCCGCAGGACCGCGTGACCTACCGATGCCCGACCGGCGGCCTCAGCAGGAATGTCGTCGTCATCCACACCAGGGACGACGGAAGGCACGACGATGACGCTCCACTACAGCAGCCCGGCCCTCGAGGCGGAGATCGCGTACCGCCGTGAGGTGCTCGCCGCCTCCGGTGCCGGCACGCGGACCCGCCGCAACCCGTGGTTCCGCAGCCGCCGGCGCTCGCGCTGAGCGCCGGCCGGGGAATGGGTTCGGTCCTGTCGGAGGCCCGTGCCACGATCGGCGCCATGCCCCGCTGGGACGACGCGCCGATGGTGGGACGGGCCTCCGAGCTCGCCCGCCTGCTGGACGCCGTCGACCGTGCGGCCGGCGGGCGGTCGGGCACCGTGCTGCTCTCCGGCGACGCCGGTGTCGGCAAGACCAGGCTGCTCGACGAACTGGCCGTCCGAGCCGCGGGGCGCGGGGTGCGCGTGCTGACCGGGCACTGCGTCGACCTGGGCGACGTCGGCCTGCCCTACCTGCCCTTCGTCGACCTGCTCCGGCCGGTGGCCGCCGACCCGGCGCTGGCTCCCGCGGCCGGGGCGAACCCGGTGCTCGCACCGCTGTTCGCCGGTCGTCCGGTGCCGGCCGGGCCCGCGGCGCCCGCCGGTGAGGGGGGCGACCTCGCCCGTCCGCTGCCGCACCGTGCCGCCCCGCCGCCCGTGGACGACGGCCGGCTGCAGCTCTTCGAGGCGGTGGCGGCCCTGCTCTGCGAGCTGGCGGCCGAACGGCCCCTGCTGGTGGTGCTGGAGGACCTGCACTGGGCCGACCGGTCCAGCCGCGACCTGCTGCGCTACCTGCTCGCGCGGCTCTCGGACGAGCCGGTGGCCGTGGTGGGTTCCTACCGTGCCGACGACCTGCACCGGCGTCATCCGCTGCGCCCGCTGCTGGCCGAGCTGGTCCGGCTGCCGGGGGTGGAGCGGCTGGAGCTCAGTCCGCTGCCGGACTCCGACGTCGGGGCGCTCGTGCGCCGCCTGGCCGCCGGCTCCGGTCCACTGCCCGAGGCGGTCCTGGAGGACGTGGTGGTGCGGGCGGAGGGCAACGCCTTCTACGCCGAGGAGCTGCTGGCGGCCGGGCTGCACGGCGAGGCGCTGCCCCTGGCCCTGACCGACGTCCTCCTCGCCCGCGTGGAGCAGCGTTCCCCGGACGCGCAGCAGGTGCTGCGCGTCGCCGCCGTGGCCGGTCGCCGGGTGCGGCACGAGCTCGTGGCTGCGGTGAGTGGGCTCGACGACGGCGGCCTGCAGACGGCGCTCGCCGAGGTCGTGCACTCCCACCTGCTGGTGGTCTCCGACGACGGTCGCTACCGGTTCCGGCACGCGCTCCTGCGGGAGGCGGTGCTCGCCGACCTGCTGCCCGGCGAGCGGGTGCGGCTGCACGCGGCGATCGCCGCCTACCTGGCCCGCGA
>JBEPZM010000098.1:0-10788 GCA_041640835.1 Blastococcus sp. | reverse complement strand
GGCGGGCTTGGCGGCGGTAGCGGTCTTCTCAGCCGCGATCCGCGCAGCCTCGACGGCGGCAGCCTGATCGGCAGCCAGGCGGCCCGCCTCGGCCTGCGCGGCCTGATCGGCGGCCACGCGGGCAGCCTCGGCCTCCGCCGCGACGCGGGCAGCGTCGGACTCGGCCGCGACACGGGAGGCCTCGGCGGCCTCGACGGTCGTGCTGCGGTCGGCAGCCGACGTGGTCGGGGAGTCGACGCTGACGTTCTCGGTCGCGCGGGGAGCCGGGGCATCCCCGCAGGCGGTCAGGGACAGGGCGACGACCGCGGTGACGGCGAGTGCCAGGCGGCGGGTGCTCGCTGTGGTGGTGGAGGGCGAGGTCACGGTCGTCATGGAAGTCGCTTCGGCGGGGAGAGCGGCTAGGTTGAGAGCTCTCGCCCCGTCGGGTGACGAGTTCCCTCGGGAACGTCGGCGCGGCGTGGCAGCATCCGGTGCGTGACCAGCGGACCGGCGCACGACCAGCGGCTGCGCGACCTCGCGCGCCTGCGCCGGGTGAAGGACCGGATCGACCGGGAGTACGCGCAGCCCCTCGACGTCGAGTCGCTGGCCCGCGGCGCGCACATGTCGGCCGGTCACCTCAGCCGTGAGTTCAGGGCCGCGTACGGCGAGTCGCCGTACGCCTACGTGATGACCCGGCGGATCGAGCGGGCGATGGCGCTGTTGCGCCGGGGCGACCTCAGCGTCACCGACGTCTGCTTCGCCGTCGGCTGCTCGTCCCTGGGCACGTTCAGCACCCGCTTCACCGAGCTCGTCGGCATGCCGCCCAGCGTCTACCGGCGGGAGGCGTCGCAGGCGGCAGCGGGACTCCCGTCGTGCGTGGCCAGGCAGGTCACCCGACCGGTGCGGAGTCGATCGGTCAGGAACGAAGAAGCACCGGCCCCCGAGCCGTCCCTAGCGTGACGGCCATGGACATCAGCATCCACTCCAGCTTCCTCCCGCACACCGATCCCGACGCCTCCCTGGCCTTCTTCCGCGACGTCCTCGGCTTCGAGGTCCGCCTCGACGTGGGCTACGAGGGGATGCGGTGGATCACCGTCGGCCCACCCGGCCAGCCGGACACCAGCATCGTGCTGCACCCGCCGACGGCCACGCCGGGCCTCACCGACGACGAGCAGCGCACCATCCTCGAGCTCCTGGCCAAGGGCAGCTACTTCGGCGTCAACCTGGCGACTCCGGACGTCGACGGCACCTTCGCCCAGCTGGAGAGCCGCGGCGCCGAGGTCGTGCAGGAGCCCACCGACCAGCCCTACGGCCTGCGCGACTGCGCCGTCCGCGACCCCGCAGGGAACATGATCCGCATCCAGCAGCTCAGTTGAGCGGCCTGCGCCCGTCTACCCCTGGACCGACCGCCGCACGGAGGGACCCACGTTGAGCAGCGCCACGACGACCGAGCCGGGGACATCGGCGCACGCCGCCGACAGCCACGACGTGATCCGCGTGCTCGGCGCGCGGGTGAACAACCTCAAGGACGTCAGCGTCGAGCTGCCCAAGCGGCGGCTGACGGTCTTCACGGGGGTCTCCGGCTCGGGCAAGAGCTCGCTGGTGTTCGCCACGATCGCGGCCGAGTCGCAGCGGCTGATCAACGAGACCTACAGCGCCTTCGTGCAGGGCTTCATGCCGTCGCTGACCCGGCCCGAGGTCGACCTGCTCGAGGGCCTGACGACGGCGATCATCGTCGACCAGGAGCGGATGGGGGCCAACCCGCGCTCGACCGTCGGCACCGCGACCGACGCCAACGCGATGCTCCGCATCCTGTTCAGCCGGCTGGGCTCGCCGCAGATCGGCCCGCCGACGGCGTTCTCCTTCAACGTGCCGACGCGCAAGGCCAGCGGCGTGATGAGCACGGAGAAGGCCGGCGGCCGGGTCGAGAAGGCGGTGGTACGCGACGCTGTCTACCTCGGCGGCATGTGCCCGCGGTGCGAGGGCATGGGCTCGGTCTCCGACTTCGACCTGACCGCGCTCTACGACGACAGCAAGTCACTGGCCGAGGGGGCGCTGACCGTCCCGGGCTACAGCATGGACGGCTGGTACGGCCGGCTCTTCCAGGGCATCGGCCTGGACCTGGACAAGCCGATCGCGAAGTACTCGAAGAAGGAGCTGAACACCCTTCTCTACGAGGAGCCCACCAAGATCAAGGTGGAGGGCATCAACCTGACCTACGAGGGCGTGATCCCGAAGGTCCAGAAGTCGATGCTCTCCAAGGACGTCGACGCCCTGCAGCCGCACGTCCGCCGCTTCGTCCAGCGGGTGATCACCTTCCAGACCTGCCCGGAGTGCGACGGCACCCGGCTCACCCCGGAGGCGCGGTCGTCGCGGATCGGCGGGAAGAACATCGCCGACCTCTGCCAGATGCAGATCAGCGACCTGGCCGGGTGGGTCCGCGAGCTCGACGAGCCCTCGGTGAAGCCGCTGCTGAAGGGGCTGCAGCACCTGCTGGACTCGTTCACCGAGATCGGGCTGGGCTACCTGTCGCTCGACCGGCCGGCCGGCACGCTGTCCGGCGGCGAGGCGCAGCGGACCAAGATGATCCGCCACCTCGGCTCCTCGCTCACCGACGTCACCTACGTCTTCGACGAACCCACGATCGGTCTGCACCCGCACGACATCGAGCGGATGAACGGGCTGCTGCTGCAGCTCCGGGACAAGGGCAACACCGTGCTGGTCGTCGAGCACAAGCCGGAGACGATCGCGATCGCCGACCACGTCGTCGACCTCGGCCCGGGCGCCGGGTCGGGGGGCGGCACCGTCTGCTTCGAGGGCAGCGTCGAGGAGCTCCGGGCCAGCGACACCACGACCGGACGGCACTTCGACTACCGGGCCAGGGTCAAGGACTCCGTGCGGACGTCGACCGGCGCGCTCGAGGTGCGCGGGGCGTCGACGCACAACCTGCAGGACGTCGACGTCGACGTCCCGCTCGGCGTGCTCTGCGTGCTCACCGGCGTGGCCGGCTCCGGCAAGAGCTCGCTGGTCACCGGCTCGATCGCCGGCCGGGATGGCGTCGTGGTGGTCGACCAGGGCGCGATCAAGGGTTCTCGGCGCAGCAACCCGGCCACCTACACCGGGCTGCTCGAGCCGATCCGCAAGGCGTTCGCGAAGGCCAACGGCGTGAAGCCCGCGCTGTTCAGCTCCAACTCCGAGGGCGCCTGCCCGACCTGCAACGGCGCCGGCGTGATCTTCACCGAGCTGGGCGTCATGGCCACGGTGGAGTCGCCGTGCGAGGAGTGCGAGGGCAGGCGGTTCCAGGCGTCGGTGCTCGAGTACACGCTCGGCGGCCGCACCATCGCCGAGGTGCTCGCGATGTCCGTGGCCGAGGCCGAGGAGTTCTTCGGCGCCGGCGACGCTAAGGTCCCCGCGGCGCACACGATCCTCGACCGGCTCGCCGACGTCGGGCTCGGCTACCTCAGCCTCGGCCAGCCGCTCACCACGCTCTCCGGCGGCGAGCGGCAGCGGCTGAAGCTGGCCACCCAGATGGCGGAGAAGGGCAGCGTCTACGTCCTGGACGAGCCGACGACCGGGCTGCACCTGGCCGACGTCGAGAACCTGCTCGGGTTGCTGGACCGGCTCGTCGACTCCGGCCGGTCGGTCGTCGTCATCGAGCACCACCAGGCGGTCATGGCGCACGCCGACTGGATCATCGACCTCGGGCCGGGCGCCGGCCGCGACGGTGGCCGGGTGGTCTTCGAGGGGACGCCGGCCGATCTCGTCGCCGCATGCTCCACCCTCACCGGCGAGCACCTGGCGGCCTACGTCGGCCGGTGACCCGACCGGCGGTGCGGGGCCTTCCGTGCGGACCGGCGCGGTCCTACCGTCGCGCCATGAGCTGGATCGCGGACGCCGACGAGGCCACCTCGGTGGAGGCGGCCGCGGCGTTCGAGCGCGACCGGGCGACCCTCGGGTACGTCGCGAACTACACGCGGCTGCTCGCGCGGCGTCCGGCGGTGTACGAGGCGTGGCGCGGGCTCAATGCCTCGATCAAGGCGTCGATGGACCCGCGCCGCTACGAGCTCGCCACCCTGGCGGCGGCCCGGCGGCTGCGATCGAGCTACTGCTCCCTCGCGCACGGCGCGGTGCTCGTCGACCGGTTCGGGGCGGAGCCCGAGGTACGCGCGATCACCGGTGGGGAGGTCGGCGACCTCGACCCGCTCGACGCGGCCGTCGTCCGGTTGGCGGAGCGGGTCGCCGGCGGAGCGGCGCAGATGAGCCCGCAGGATCTCGAGGAGCTGCGCGGTCTCGGCCTCGACGACGACGAGATCCTCGACGTGGTTCTCACTGCCGCAGCCCGGTGCTTCTTCAGCAGCGTGCTGGACGCCACCGGCACCGAGCCCGACGCGGCCTTCCGGGCGCTGGAACCGGGGCTCCAGGAGTCGCTGACGGTGGGGCGACCGGTCGCGGAGCCCTGACCCGCCCGCCGCTTTAGGCGACCGGCTCAGGTGCAGGTGAGCGCGTTGGCGGTCAGGGCGGCGGTCAGCTCCTGGGCCATGGGCTCGTGCTTCTGGTAGGCCTCGGGAAAGCCGCTCCGCTGCACAGTCTGGGCCACCTCGGTGAGCCGTCCGGTGTCCCAGCCGGGCACCTGCACCAGCCGGTCGTAGAAGATGCCGGCCGCGTAGACCGGGTCCTGCACCTGCTCGGGGGTGCCCCAGCCCTGCGAGGGCCGCTGCTGGAACAGGCCGAGGGAGTCGCGGTCGCCGTAGTCCAGGTTGCGCAGGCCGGACTCCTGCTGGGCGGTGGCCAGCGCGATGACCACCGCCCGGTCCGGGAGGCCGCGGTCGCGGCCGACGCGCGCGATGGTGGTCGCGTTCTGCGCCTGTTCGGCGCTCACCGACACGGTGCCGCCGTCGACGGCGCACCGGCCGGTCTCGGGGATGTCGTCGGCCGAGCGCGCCCACGCGACACCCACGACCACCAGCGCCGCCACGATGGCCAACGGCCACCAGTTGTCCTTGCGGCGCGACCGTCCGCGCCGTTGGGGAGCCCGGCGGGCGGTCGAGGTGGGCATCGACCCGAGCCTAGGTTCGGTTCCTGGCCGTTCCCTGGACGGACGCGGGGTGACGGTGGTCGCAGCCGTCAGTTGGCGTGCAGCTCCGCGTTGAGCGCGCCCCAGGCGCGGTCCTTCCGGTCGACGACCTCGAGCGCGCCGCTCACGCTGTTGCGGCGGAACAGCAGGCCGTCGCGGCCGGACAGCTCCCGCGCCTTGACCACCGAGCCGTCGGGCAGCGTGACCCGCGAGCCGCCGGTGACGTAGCAGCCGGCCTCGACGATGCAGTCGTCGCCGAGCGAGATGCCGATGCCGGCGTTCGCGCCGAGCAGGCAGCCGCTGCCGACCGAGATGACCTCCGTGCCGCCACCGGACAGCGTGCCCATGATCGAGGAGCCGCCACCGATGTCGCTGTCCGGGCCGACGACGACGCCGGCGCTGATCCGGCCCTCGACCATCGACGGGCCCAGCGTGCCGGCGTTGAAGTTGACGAAGCCCTCGTGCATGACGGTCGTGCCCTCGGCCAGGTGAGCGCCCAGGCGCACCCGGTCGGCGTCGGCGATGCGAACCCCCGAGGGGATGACGTAGTCAACCATCCGCGGGAACTTGTCGACCCCGAACACGGTCACGTGGCCGACGGCGGCGCGCAGCCGGTGCGCGTTGAACGTCGCCGCCTCGACCGGGCCGGCGCTGGTCCAGGCCACGTTGGTGAGCAGCCCGAAGACGCCGGTCATGTTCGCGCCGTGCGGCCTGATCAGCCGGTGCGAGAGCAGGTGCAGCCGGAGCCAGACGTCGTAGGTGTCCACCGGGGGAGCGGAGAGGTCGGGGATGACGGTGCGGACGGCGATGACCTCCACCCCGCGGGCCTCGTCGCTGCGCACCAGGCCGCCGTAGTCGGGGCCGAGCTCGCCGGCGAGGTCCAGGGCGCCGATGCGGGTCGTCCCCGCCTTGCCGCCGTCGGGCGCACCCAGCCGCGGTTCGGGGTACCAGGTGTCCAGGACCGTGCCCGAGGGGGTCACGGTCGCGAGGCCGGCGGCGGATGCGGAGACGGGCGCAGCGGTCACGGGTACGACGCTACCGCTGGAGGATCCCGCCCCTCTCATGCCTCGCACGTCCGGCACGAGCCTCCGGGCGCAGCCGACGGTCCGGCCCTTAGGCTCGGCGGCGTGAGTGACCTCCCTCCGCTCGACCTCTCCGCCGACGTCCTCACGCTGACCCGTGCGCTGGTCGACGTCCCCTCCGTCTCCGGGGACGAGAAGCCGCTGGCCGACCTCGTCGAGGCGGCGCTGCGCGACCTCGGCGGCCTGGAGGTGGAGCGGGTCGGCAACTCAGTCCTCGCCCGCACCGACCTGGGCCGCCCGACCCGGGTGGTGCTCGCCGGCCACCTCGACACGGTGCCGATCGCGGACAACGTGCCGAGCCGGATCGAGGGCGACCGGCTCTACGGCTGCGGGACCAGCGACATGAAGTCCGGTGACGCCGTGATGCTCCGCCTGGCCGGTCGCTTCGGCGTCCCGGGGGCGGAGCCGGCGCGCGACCTGACCTTCGTCTTCTACGACAACGAGGAGGTCGAGGCGGTCAAGAACGGCCTCGGCCGCGTGGCCCGCGAACGCCGGGGATGGCTCTACGGCGACCTGGCGATCGTCCTGGAGCCCACCGACGGCGAGGTCGAGGCGGGCTGCCAGGGCACGCTGCGGGCGCGGATCTCGGCGCCCGGCCACCGGGCGCACAGCGCGCGCAGCTGGCTGGGGAAGAACGCGATCCACGGGCTGGCCGGGCCGCTGGCCACGCTGGCCGCCTACCGGGCGCGCGAGGTGGAGATCGACGGCTGCACCTACCGGGAGGGGCTCAACGCCGTCGGCATCTCCGGCGGGGTCGCGGGGAACGTGATCCCCGACGAGGCGAGCCTGCTGGTCAACTTCCGCTACGCGCCCGACCGGGACGAGGACGCCGCCGAGGCGCACGTGCGGGAGGTCTTCGCGCAGGCGGTCGCCGACGGCGCCACGCTCGAGTTCGTCGACAACGCCGGCGGGGCGCTGCCGGGGCTGGCGGAGCCGGCCGCCGCCGCCTTCGTCGCCGCCGTGGGCCGGCCGGCGCGGGCGAAGTTCGGCTGGACCGACGTCGCCCGGTTCGCCGCCTTCGGCATCCCGGCGATCAACTACGGCCCTGGCGACCCCCAGCTGGCCCACACCCGCGAGGAGCACGTCGTGATCGACCGGCTGCAGCCGGCGGAGGACGCGCTGATCGCCTACCTGTCGGGGAGTCCCGCATGACCGTTCCGCCCACCCCGCCGGCGCCGCAGGACCCGCCGGAGGGAAGTCGCCGGCGCGCCCGCCACAAGGGCCCGGTCATGCTCCGCGGGGGCGAGCCCGACCCGAGGACTGTAGGGACGACGACCGACCAGCGGCTGCTCGACCGCCGCGGCCCGACCGACTGGGTGCACACCGACCCATGGCGTGTGTTGAGGATTCAGAGCGAGTTCGTCGAGGGCTTCGGCCTGCTGGCCGAGCTGCCGCGCGCCGTCAGCGTCTTCGGCAGCGCCCGCACCCCCGCCGACCACCCGCACTACGCGGCCGGCGTGGCCATCGGTGCCGCCCTCGCGCAGGCGGGCTACGCGGTCATGACCGGCGGCGGTCCCGGTGCGATGGAGGCGGCCAACCGCGGCGCCTGCGAGGCCGGCGGGCTCTCGGTCGGCCTGGGCATCGAGCTGCCGTTCGAGCAGGAGCTCAACGAGTGGGTCGACGTCGGCATCACCTTCCGCTACTTCTTCGTGCGCAAGACGATGTTCGTGAAGTACGCGCAGGCCTTCGTGATCCTGCCCGGCGGATTCGGCACCCTGGACGAGCTGTTCGAGGCGCTGACGCTCGTGCAGACCGGCAAGGTCACCCGCTTCCCGGTGATCCTCTTCGGCTCCGACTACTGGGCGGGGCTCGTCGACTGGATCCGCGGCACCATGGCTGCCACGGGGACGATCGCCCAGCGGGATCTCGACCTGCTGACCGTCACCGACGACGTCGGAGAGGTGATCGCGGCGATCCAGGCGGCCGAGGCCGGCCGCGCGCCGGGGGACAACGGGGGCGGGATGCGAGCACCGCTCGGCCCGTCCGACGCCTGACGTGCTCGACCTGGTCCTCGTCCTCGTCGGCGTCGTCGTCGTCGCGGCGCTGCTGTTCCTCGGCGCCGCACTGCTCATGGGCCGCGGGGAGACCCGGCCGCCCGCCGAGCTGGACCGCTCGCCGGTGGAGCTGCCGCTGGGGCGGCCGGTCGCCGGCGACGACGTCCGGGCCGTGCGGATGACGGTGACGGTGCGCGGCTACCGGATGACCGAGGTCGACTGGCTGCTCGACCAGCTGGCCCGGACGCTGGACGAGCGCGACGCCGAGCTCGCCGCACTCCGGGAGCAGCGCCCGGCCGAGACCGCTCCGGCGGCCCCCGAGGAGGAACCCGATGCCTGAGCTGGTCGAGCGGATCGACGTCGAGGCGACCCCCGAGCGCGTCTGGGAGGTGCTCACCGACTGGGTCGGGCAGGGCGAGTGGATGGTCGCCACCGACGTCCGGACCGTCGGTGGCCCCGCCCAGGGCGTCGGCGGGCGGCTGGCGGCGCGCACCGGACTGCCGCTGCCCGGCGGCCGGCACGTCGGCCTGCTCGACACCATGGTGATCACGAAGTGGGAGCCCCCGCGGCTGGTCGAGGTGCAGCACACGGGGCGGGTGATCCGCGGGCCCGGCATCTTCGAGATCGAGGCCCGCGGCGAGCACGCCACCTTCGTCTGGACCGAGCGGTTCTACCTGCCGTGGGGCTGGTTCGGGGTGGTGCTGACCCCGGGCTGGTACGCCGTCCGCCCCTTCGTGCGCTGGGGCGTGCGTCGCTCGCTGCGCCGGTTCGCCGCGGTGGCGGCCCGGGCGGGGGGAGCACCGGCTCGGTGAGCCGCCGTGGGTGGGCGCTGTTCCTGGCCATGTCGGTCATCTGGGGCGTCCCGTACCTGCTGATCAAGGTGGCCGTCGACGAGGTGTCGCCGGTGGTCGTGGTCTTCGTGCGCTGCGCGATCGGCGCGGCCCTGCTGCTGCCGTGGACGATCCGCCGCGGTGGGCTGGGCCCTGCGCTGCGCCAGTGGCGCTGGCTGCTGCTGTTCACCGTGCTGGAGATGACCGCGCCCTGGCTGCTGCTCTCCTACGCCGAGCGGTCGCTGTCCTCCTCGCTCACCGGGCTGCTGGTGGCCGCGGTGCCCTTCGTCGCCGCGCTGGCGGGCCGGCTGGCCGGTGAGGAGGAGCGGCTCACCCCCGTGCGCATCGCCGGCATGGGAGTGGGCGTCGTCGGCATCGTGGCGCTGCTCGGGCTGGACCCGACCGGCGCGCAGCTGCTGCCGGTCGTCGCGGTCGCGCTGGTGGTCATCGGCTACGCGACGGCGCCGCTCGTGGTCAGCCGCCGGCTGCCCGAGGTGCCCGGGGTGGCGGCCGCGGCGG
Organism: Blastococcus sp.; assembly: GCA_041640835.1. Lineage (GTDB taxonomy): Bacteria > Actinomycetota > Actinomycetes > Mycobacteriales > Geodermatophilaceae > Blastococcus. The sequence goes on along the minus strand of JBEPZM010000098.1, from coordinate 1,310 downwards.
TGGCGCTGGCGGTCACCACCGTCGTCTACGCGCCCTTCGCCGTCCCGCAGCTCGGGGAGGCCGTGGACGCCTCGGCCGAGGCGCTGCTCTCCCTCGCCGCCCTTGGCGTGCTCTGCACCGCGATCGCACTGGCGCTGTTCTTCGCCCTCATCCGGGAGGTCGGCCCGCAGCGGGCGCTGGTCATCACCTTCGTCAACCCGGCGGTCGCGGTGCTGCTGGGCGTGCTGCTCCTCGACGAGCCGTTCACCCTGGGCATCGCGCTCGGCCTCCCGCTCGTGCTGGCCGGCTGCGTGCTCGCCACCCGACGCAACCGGGCGGCGCCGTCGGCCCCCGGCACCGAGGCCCTGGACGCCGCGGCCCGCTGAACCGTCGGCGCCCGGGACTACGGTCGCCGACGTGCAGCGCTGCGCCTGGGCCGGGTCGTCCCCCGAGTACGTCGCCTACCACGACGAGGAGTGGGGAACGCCGCTGCGCGGCGACGACGCCCTCTTCGAACGCCTCTGCCTGGAGGCGTTCCAGTCGGGGCTGTCCTGGATCACGATCCTGCGCAAGCGGCCGGCGTTCCGGGCGGCGTTCGCTGGCTTCTCGATCGACGCCGTCGCGGAGTTCGACGCCGACGACGAGGCCCGGCTGATGGCCGACGCCGGGATCGTGCGCAACCGGGCCAAGATCTCCGCCGCCGTCCGCAACGCCCGGACGGCGCAGCAGCAGCCCGAGGGCCTCTCCGCGCTGCTGTGGTCCTTCGCGCCGGCCGGCCCCAGGGAGCGGCCGGCCACGCTCGCCGACGTCCCGGCGACGAGCGCCGAGTCGGTGGCCATGGCCCGCGAGCTGAAGCGCCGCGGGTTCGTCTTCGTCGGCCCCACGACCGCCTACGCACTCATGCAGGCCACCGGGATGGTCGACGATCACGTGGCCGACTGCTTCCGCGCGTCACCCTGAAGGGCCCTCGTGTTGGACGTCGGAGCTGCATACGGGATCATTGCCCTCGGAGTTCCAGCAGCGATGGACGCCACCCCACCTCCCGCCCCGGCGGGGAGCGGTGTGGCCGGCGAAGGAGGCACGCATGGCGGCCATGAAGCCGCGCACGGGTGAAGGTCCCCTCGAGGTGACCAAGGAAGGCCGCGGCCTGGTCATGCGCGTGCCGCTCGAGGGAGGCGGTCGCCTCGTGGTCGAGCTGTCGCCCGACGAGGCGGCGGCGCTGTCGGAGGCGCTCAAGGGCGCGACCAGCTGACCACCTCCGCCGAGCTGCCCCCGGGCAGCGCAGCGCAGGACGACACGGCCCCGGCCGCCGGCGACGAGCCGGTGGCCGG
>JBEPZM010000097.1:0-10811 GCA_041640835.1 Blastococcus sp. | reverse complement strand
GACGGTGCCCCGGCTGCGGGCCGCGGACCTGCGGCTGACCCGGCGCGGCGTGCTGCTGCACCGGCTGCTCGCCCTCGACCTGTTGCACGAGGACGCCGTCACGCGTGCGCTGGCCGACCTGGGCCTGCCCCGGAGCTGACCGGCACCGGAGCAGGCCCGCGGGTCAGCCGACGACGGCGGCCAGTTCCGGCAGCAGGCTGTCCAGCAGGTACGGCAGGCTCAGCACGCTCATGAACTGGAGGGCGTCGTAGTCGGCGCCCTCGACGAACACCGCGCGCCCTTCCGCCACCGCGGGGAGGGCGGAGAGCACCGAGTCGCCCTCGATGCCCGCACGCTCCTCCGGTGAGCCGGACTGGAAGAGCAGCACGTCGGCCTCCAGCTGCCGTGCCTCCTCGCGGCTGACGGTGCCGTAGAACTCCTCGCCGGCGATCTCGTCGAGCTCCGGCCGGACGGTCATGCCGAGGTCGACGAAGAAGCGCGAGCGGGTGTCGTCCGACGCGTGGAAGGGGTACTCCCCCTCGTAGCTGGTGCCCGACAGGGTGAAGGTGCGCCCGTCGAGCTGCGGGAAGGCCGCGCGAGCGTCCTCGAAGCGTGCCTCGACCTCGGCGACCAGTTCCTCCGCCCGGTCCTCCTGGCCCAGCGCCCGCCCGGTGATGAGGGTCTGCTCCTGCCACGGGGTTCCGAACGCCTTGAACTCCTCGGGCTCCACGACGGTGGGCGCGATCTGGCTGAGCGTGTCGTACTCGTCCTCGGTGAGACCCGCGGTCACCGCCATGATGAGGTCGGGCTCCATGGCCGCGACGGCCTCGAAGTCGACCTCGGTCCGCGGCATGATCTCCGGCTCCGCGTCCCCCGCGGCCTCGTCCGCCCACGGGAAGAAGACGTCGTCCTCCGGGCCGAAGGCGTAGCGGACGGCCACCGGCACGACCCCGAAGGCCAGGATCGCGTCCTGCTCGGTGTAGCCGAGGGAGACGACCCGCTGCGGCTCCTCGGGGATCTCCGTCTCGCCGTAGGTGTGCTCGACGGTGACGGGGAAGGCGCCTCCGGCGTCCCCCCCGCCGTCGTCGTCCTCCGAGGACGCATCGGAGCCGCAGGCGCTGAGCAGGACGAGGGAGACGGCGCCGGCGAGCGTGGCCCGCCGGCCGTGCGTGAAGATCGACATGCCGGAGTTCTACCTTAGGCAAGCCTAACCTTCACCCACCGGGTCACTCCGATCGCCGAGACGTGGCTCACGCGGGGCGGCGGCGGGCGACCAGCACGGTGTCGGGCACCGGGTTGCCGGTGCGGTGCGCGGCGCCGGGGTCGCGGTCCCGCGTCTCGGTGAGGACGTCGGTCCACTCGTCCGGGTCGAGCACCGCTGCGACGTCGTCGGCGGCGTAGAGGGCGCCGGCCTCGTGGGCGTGTGCATGCCCGTGACCCCACGCCTCGCCGTGCTCGTGACCCACGACGAGCAGCGTCCCGCCCGGCTTCACCGCGGCGGCCAGCCGCCGGAACATCGCCTCGCGGTCGGTCCACGCCGAGTGCAGGTAGTGGGCGGTGACCAGGTCGAAGGCGGCCTCGGGCGGAGCCCAGGTCTCGAGATCCTCGTGCCGCCACTCGATCCGGTCGGCCAGGAGCAGCTCGGCCGCCTTCGCGGCGCCGCGCCCCAGGGCGACCGGCGAGAAGTCGACAGCGGTGACCCGCCAGCCCCGGGAGGCGAGCCACAGGGCGTCGCCGCCCTCACCGGCCCCGGCGTCCAGCGCGGTGCCCGGCGGCAGGTCGGTGGCCTCGGCGACGAGCTGGCCGTTCGGCCGGCCGGTCCAGACCGCCGGCGCCGACAGGTAGAGCTCGTCGTAGGAGTCCCGGGTGATCGCGGGCTGCCGGGCCGCTCCGTGCCCGTGCTCGTGCTCGTGCTCGCTCATGCCGCCACGCTCTGCTTCCCGGCCACCGCGCGGGCGGTGTCCTCCTCGATGAGGTCGGCGTTGATCATCGCGCCGGCCTTCAGGCCCTGGGCCGCCGCCACGATCACCTGCGCGCTGAGGTCGCCGGCATTGCCGGCCACCCAGACGCCCGGGACGTCGGTGCGCCCGGTGGGGTCGGCGGGCAGGTAGGTGCCCATGACCGCGCCGTGCATCTCCATGGGCACGGGGACGGTGCCGAGATCGGCGAGCAGCTCGGCGTTGGCGACGAACCGCGGCGCCACGACCACCGCGTCCCGGGCCACCAGCTCGCCGTCGGCCAGCCGGACGTCCGCGCCGCCCTCGAGGCCGGCCACCTCGCCGCGCACGATGCGGATCCCCCGGGCGGTCAGCTTCGCCAGGTCCGCCTCGCCAGGCTCGGCTCCGGTGTGCACGAAGAGGACGACGTCCTCGGTCCACTGCCGCCACAGGAGCGCGGCGTAGGCACCCAGCGGCCCGGTGCTCACGATGCCGACGGCGCTGTCGCGGGCCTCCCAGCCGTGGCAGTACGGGCAGTGCAGCACCGTGCCGCCCCAGCGCTCGGCCACCCCCGGCAGGTCGGGCAGGTCGTCGGTGAGGCCGGCCGCGAGCAGCACCCGCCGCGCCCGCACGGTCTCCTCGCCGTCCAGGGCGAGGAGGAAGCCGTCGTCCTCCCGGCGCACCGAGACGACCCTGCCGGACCGGACCGTGCCGCCGTAGGACTCCACCTCACCGCGGCCGATCGCGTACAGCTCGGCCGGTGGCGTGCCCTCCCGGCCGAGGTAGTTGTGCACGTGCCCGGCGGGTGCGTTGCGCGGCTCGCCCGCGTCCACCACCAGCACGCTGCGCCGGGCGCGGGACAGGGTGAGCGCTCCGCTCAGGCCTGCCGCGCCGCCTCCGATGACCACTACGTCGTATCGCTCGTCCATGCGGTCACTGTCCGCCCGTCGGTGCGACTACGGCAAGGATTGTTGCCGGTATGGCAAACTGGCCTCATGACCGACGACGACGTCCTGCAGAACGTGGGTCCGCGGCTGCGGGCGCTGCGCACCGAGCACGGCTCGACGCTCGGCGAGATCGCCGCGACCACCGGCATCTCGGTGAGCACGCTGTCGCGCCTCGAGGCCGGCGGTCGCCGTCCCACGCTCGAGCTGCTGCTGCCCCTGGCCCGGGTCTACGGCGTCGCGCTCGACGACCTGGTCGACACCCCGGCGCCGGACGACCCCCGGGTGCACGGCCGGCCGATCCGGAACGACGGCACGACGCTGATCCCGCTGTCCCGCCAGACCGGCGGGCCGCAGGCCTACAAGATGGAGTTCCCGCCCCGCTGGCGCGTCGACGACACCGAGCAGAAGGTGCACGACGGCTACGAGTGGCTGTACGTCCTGTCCGGGCGGATCCGGCTGCTGCTCGGCTCCCGGGACTTCGTGCTGGGGCCGGGCGAGGTGGTCGAGTTCGACACCCGGGTGCCGCACGCGCTCTCCAATCCGTTCCCCGAGCCCGCCGAGGGCCTGGTGCTCTTCGGCCCGCAGGGCGAGCGGATGCACGTCCGCGCCAAGCCCGCCGATCGCTGACCCGACCCCGGGACTCTCGGTACCGGAAGTCCCGGACTTTCGGTGCAGAAAGTCCCGGACTTTCGGTGCAGAAAGTCCGGTCAGACGGTGACGAGCAGGTCGCCGTCGACCTCGCGGACGGGGAACAGCCGGATCGGCGTCGCTCCGCCGGTCGCCGTGCCGTCGCTCCACCGGTAGGCGTACAGGTGCAGCGGGCAGACGAGCACGTCGACGTCGGTCTGCCCGTCGGCCAGCGGCCCGCCGGCGTGCGGGCAGGCCGCCTGCGTGGCGTGCAGCGAGCCGTCGCGCAGCCGGAAGACCGCGACCTGCACGCCGTCGACGACGTAGGCCCGCCCCTCCCCCATCGGGACCTCGTCCAGCCGGCCGACCGTGTGCTCGGTGGCGGTGCGTCCGGTCGAGGTCCGTTCGTCGGTGAGGCTCATCGGACCGGCACCTTCGGCAGGTCGACCATGGGCAGGGCGGTGCGGAACTGGCCCGGCGTGGCCGGCTCTCCGGCGTCCTGGCCCCACGGGTCGGTGTAGGCGTCGATCGAGCGCTGGATGCCGGCGTCGAGCCCGGCGCACGCCTCCTCGTCCGCGAGCACCGCCCTGATCGCGTCCAGCCCGACCCGGGGCACGAAGTCGTAGGTGCGCTCCAGCCAGTTGGCGTTCTCCCGGTAGTACTGCAGGAACCGGCCGGTCAGCGTCATGACCTCCTGCGCGGAGGAGGCGGTGGCCAGCAGGTCGCCCTTGCGCACGGTGGCGCCCGCGGCCCCGCCGACGTAGACCTCCCACTTCCCGCTGCCGATCGCCACGACGCCGACGTCCTTCACGTAGGCCTCGGCGCAGTTCCGGGGGCAGCCGACGACGGCCATCTTGATCTTGGCCGGGCTCTCTATGCCCTGGAAGCGGGTCTCCAGGTCGATGCCGAGCTGGGTGGAGTCGTCCAGGCCGAACCGGCAGAAGTCCGAGCCGACGCAGGTCTTCACCGTGCGCATGCTCTTGCCGTAGGCGTAGCCGCTGGGCATGCCGAGGTCGGACCACATCGCCGGCAGGTCCTCCTTGCGGACGCCGAGCAGGTCGATCCGCTGGCCGCCGGTCACCTTGACCATCGGCACCTCGTACTTCTCGGCGACGTCGGCGATGCGGCGCAGCTGAGCGGGCGTGGTCACCCCGCCCTTCATCTGCGGGACGACGGAGAACGTGCCGTCGCGCTGGATGTTGGCGTGCACCCGGTCGTTGATGAACTCGCCGTCCTTCTGCGGGACGAAGTCCGCGCCCCAGATCAGCTTGAGCAGCGAGGTCAGACCCATCTTCGACTTGGCGTCCTCCTTGCCGCCCGGCGCGAGCGCGGCGAAGACCGCCGAGACGCTGCGCAGGTCCTGCTCCCGGATGGCCGCCATGAGCTCGGGCTTGGCCAGCGGGATGCCCGGCACGTACCAGGAGGCGGAGGCGTCCTCGGTCACGTCGCCGTCGGCGGCCCACTCCACGATCTGCTTGACCAGCGACTTGCACGAGCCGCAGCCCTTGCCGGCGCGGGTGCGGTCCATGACGGCGCCGACGCTGCCGCAGCCGTCGGCCACCGCGCCGCAGATGTCGCCCTTGGAGACGCCGTTGCAGTTGCAGACCTGGGAGTCAGCGGGCATCTCGGCGACGCCCACCTCCGCCGCGCCGTCGGAGAGGTCGACGAGCAGCCGGATCCGCTCCTCGGGCAGCGGGGCGCCGCGGTCGAACGCCTGGGTCAGGAAGGCGACCTTGCGGGTGTCGCCGAGCAGCGTCGCGCCGACCAGCTTGTCGTCCCGGATCACCACCGACAGGTGCACGCCGCGCTTCGGCTCGGAGATCACCAGGAACTCGTCGTCGTCCCGCTCGGGCGTGCTCACCCCCATGACGGCGACGTCGACCCCGGCGACCTTGAGCTTGGTGGCGGTGCGGCTGCCGGTGTACTCGGCGTCGGGGTCGGTGCCGGTGAGGACGTCGGCCAGCACCTTGGCGTGCTCCCACGCCGGGGCCACCAGGCCGTAGACCGAGCCGCGGTGCTGGGCGCACTCGCCGATGGCGTAGATGTCGGGGTCGTCGGTGCGCAGCTGGTCGTCGACGACGATCGCCCGCTCCACCTCCAGGCCCGACCGGACGGCGACGTCGGTGTGCGGGCGGACCCCGGCGGCGACGACCAGCAGGTCGCAGTCCAGCCGCCGGCCGTCCTTGAGGACCACGCCCTCGACGTGCTCGTCCCCCAGCACCTCGGAGGCCAGGACGTCGAGGTGCACGGTGATGCCGAGGGACTCGACGCTCTTCTTCAGGATCGCGCCGGCCTCGGCGTCCAGCTGGGCGTTCATCAGCCAGGGCATGGCGTGCACGAGCTCGACCTGCAGCCCGTGCCCCTGCAGCGCCCGGGCCGCCTCGAGCCCGAGCAGCCCGCCGCCCATGACCACCGCGCGCTCGCAGCGGCCGGTGGCCTCGAGCATCGCCCGGGTCTCGTCGATGGTGCGGAAGCCGTACACGCCGGGCAGCAGCGAGCCGTCGTCCTTCCGGACGCCGGCCATCGGGGGGACGAACGAGTAGCTGCCGGTGGCCAGCACCAGGTGGTCGTAGGGGGTGACCGAGCCGTCGTCGGCGTGCACCTGCTTCGCCGCGGTGTCGATCCGCTCGGCGCGGACACCGGCCCGCAGCGTCACGCCGTTGTCGGCGTACCAGTCGTGGCTGTTGAGGACGATCTCGTCCTCGTGCGACTCCCCGGCCAGCACCGGCGAGAGCATGATCCGGTTGTAATTGCCGTGCGGCTCGTCGCCCAGGACGGTGATGCAGAACTGCTCGTCCCCGCCACGGTCGAGCACCTCCTCGACGAACCGGGCCCCGGCCATGCCGTTGCCCACCACGACGATCCGGCTGCGCGTCTCCAGCTCGTCGTCGACGTGCAGCGAGGTCACGCCCTCCGGGCGCCCGCCCAGGACCCGCATCAGACCTCCACCAGCCCGAGGTCGAGCACGAGCTCACCGGTGACGCCCTCGGGCGCCGCGGCGTGCAGCTCGATCACCGAGCCGCCGGGCAGGTCCTCGACCACGCGCAGCGGCACGTGGGTGTCGGCCTTCGCACCGATCGGGAACCAGCGCATGGGCTCGCCGTCGCGCAGCAGCAGCACGTAGACCAGCTCGCCGGTGGAGTTGCCGCCGCGGAAGTACAGCGCCTGGGCGGAGCAGCCCGAGGGCACCGTGTAGCGCAGTGCGGCGTCGATCGGGCCCGGCTTGGTCAGCCCCTCTCCGGTGATCGGATAGACGCCGTGCAGGAAACGGGGTGTGCTCTTCACGCGGGTGCTCCTCTTCCGGGACGGGCTGCGGGGCTCGGTGCCGGTCGGTGGACGGTGGGCGGTCGGTCGGGGCTGGGTGGTGGCGTCGGGCGGCGGGATGCGCTCCTCGGGCCCGCCGACGCGGGTGACGGCGACGGCGCAGACCTTGAAGGCGGGCATCTTCGACGTCGGGTCGAGCGCGGGGTCGGTGAGCGCGTTGGCACTGGACCCGCCGCCCCAGTGGAAGGGCGCGAAGACGACGTCGGGCCGGATCGTGTCGGTGACCTGGGCGTGGAAGCGCGCCCGTCCGCGGCGGGTGGCCAGCTCCACGACGTCGTCCTGCGCGATGCCCAGGCGGCGGGCCAGGTCGGGGTGCAGCTCGGCGCGCGGGGTCGGCGCGATGAGCTGGAGGCTGCGGGTGCGGCGGGTCTGCGTGCCGGACTGGTACTGGGCGAGCACCCGGCCGGTCGTGAGCACGAACGGGTAATCGCCGTCCGGCGGCTCGTGGGCCTCGACGTGCTCCACGCGCAGGAAGCGGGCCCGCCCGTCGGGGGTCGCGAAGCGCTCGGTGAACAGCCGCGGGGTGCCGGGGTGCTCCGGCGACGGGCACGGCCAGAAGACGCCGTCCTCCGCGTCGATGCGCGCGTAGCTGATGCCCGCGTAGTCGGCCGTCCCGCCGGCGCTGGCCCGGCGCAGCTCCTCGAAGACCGTCTCGGGGTCGCCGCTGAACAGCTCGCCGGCGCCCAGGCGCTCGGCCAGCGTGGCCAGCAGCTGCAGATCGTCCGGGACGCCGACCGGCGGGTCCAGCGCCCGGCGGCGGCGGATCACCCGGCCCTCGAGGTTGGTCATCGTGCCGGCCTCCTCCGCCCACATCGCGCTGGGCAGGACGACGTCGGCGAGCTCGGCCGTCTCGGAGAGGAAGAAGTCGCTGACGACGAGGAAGTCCAGGTCGCGCAGCCGGCTGATCACCCGGCGGGCGTCGGGGGCGCTGACCGCGACGTTCGACGCCAGGACCAGCAGCGTCCGGACGCCGCCCTCCGTGCCGAGGGCGTCGAGCAGCTCGAAGGCGCTGCGGCCGGGCATCGGCAGGTCGTCGGGGTCGACGCCCCAGACTGCCGCGACGTGCGCCCGCGCGGCCGGATCGGACAGCGAGCGGTACCCGGGCAGTTGGTCGGCCTTCTGCCCGTGCTCGCGGCCGCCCTGCCCGTTGCCCTGGCCGGTGACCGTGCCCCAGCCGCTGCCGGGCCGCCCGGGCAGCCCGAGGGCCAGCGCCAGGTTGATCCACGCCTGCGCGGTGTCGGTGCCGCTGCGGTGCTGCTCCGCGCCGCGGGCGGTCAGGATGATCGCCTTCTCCGCCCGGGCCAGGGCGAACAGCGTGCGGCGCTGCTGCTCGACGGGGACGCCGGTGAGCCGCTCGACCCGGTCGGGCCAGTAGGCGGCGACGCCGGCGCGGACGTCGTCGAAGCCGGTGGTCCGCGCGGCGACGTACGCCTCGTCGACCAGGCCCTCCGCGATCGCGATGTGCAGCAACCCGTTGGCCAGTGCCAGGTCCGTGCCCGGGAGCGGCTGCAGGTGGAGTGCGGCGTGCCGGGCGGTCGCGGTGCGCCGGGGGTCGACGACGACGTGCTGCGCGCCGCGCTCGCGCCCGGCGTCGAACCACTGCATCGCCGGCGGCATCGTGTCCGCGGGGTTGGAGCCGACCAGGACGACCACGTCGGCCCCGGCGATGTCGCTGAGCGGGAACGGCATGCCGCGGTCCAGCCCGAAGGCCCGGTTGGCCGCGCCCGCGGCCGAGCTCATGCAGAACCGGCCGTTGTAGTCGATGGCGCTCGTGCGCAGCGCGACCCGGGCGAATTTGCCGAACTGGTAGGCCTGCTCGTTGGTGAGCGACCCCCCGCCGAAGCAGCCGACGGCGTCGCTGCCGTGGGTGCGCTGGGTGCGGCCGATCGCCTCGACCACCCGGCCGAGCGCGTCGTCCCAGGTGCTCTCGACCAGCGGGCTGGTCCGGTCGCCGGGCACCGCGCGGACCAGCGGGCGCAGCAGCCGCTCGGGGTGGTCGAGCAGCTCGGTGGAGGACCACCCCTTCGAGCACAGGCCGCCGCGGTTGGTCGGGAAGTCGAGGGGCACGAGCGTCGCCGGGCGGTCCCCGGCGGTGACCGCCATGCCGCACTGCAGCGAGCAGTACGGGCAGTGCGTCGCCGTCGTCCGGACGGAGCCCGCGCCGCGTTCGGCGGACTCGGGGACGACGGCGGCGGGCACGGGACGAGCCTCGGCGTCGGTCGTTTCCCCGTGCGCACGACGGCGTCAACGCTGGGTGCACAGGACCTCACACGACCTCGGCCGCCGCGGTGAGCAGCCCGGGGTGCACGATCCTCGGGACACAGTCGCGATCGAGGAGAAGAGGGCAGCCGTGAGCGAGCCCCGCGAGGACGCCGACCCCGACAGTCCGGAGGGGCGCGGCGGAGCGGCCGCCGTGCTGCCGGCCGCCGCTCCCGGATCGGGGCGCGGGGCACTGGACCGCCGCCGGATCCTCGGCGCGGCCGTCGAGTACATCGACGCCGAGGGGCTCGGCGCCCTGACCATGCGCCGGCTGGGGGCCCACCTCGGTGTCGAGGCCATGGCCCTCTACCGCTACGTCCCCAGCCGGGAGAACCTGCTCGACGGCGTGGTCGAGACAGTCATCGACGAGCTCTACGGCGACCCCGACGTCCACCTCGCGCCCGGGCACGGCTGGCAGGACTACCTGCAGCGCCTGGCCCACGGCGTCCGCCGGATCGCCCTGGCCCACCCCGAGGTCTTCCCGTTGGTCGCCACCCGTCCTCCGGCGGCGCCGTGGGTGCGGCCCCCGCTGCGCAGCCTGCGGTGGGTGGAGTCGTTCCTGGTGGCGCTGATCGACAGCGGCTTCAGCCAGGAGGCGGCGGTGTCGGCGTACCGGGCGTACTCCAGCTTCCTGCTCGGTCACCTGCTGCTGGAGGTCTCGCAGAAGGGCGTGGCGGTCAACGCCGAGGACAAGCCGGACGGCGTCCCGGCCGCCCAGGAGGCGGTGGACCTGAGCCAGTACCCGACGGTCGTGCGGCTGGAGTCCCTGCTCTCGCTGGACGAATCGGCCGCGGAGTTCGAGGAGGCGCTGGAGAACCTGCTCGAGCGGCTGGAGGTGGTCCTGCGCGAGGGCCGGACCCCACGGCGGGGGGACACGCGCGACTGACACGACACGCCGGAGTTCTGTTTACGTCGTAAACGAACGGGCAGGTCCGGAAGCGAGCCTCGGCGGTGAGCACCTACCCCCGAGGAACGACCGCAATCCAGCCCTGAACCCGCGAGGAGCGCACGTGATCACCGAACAGCAGCTCAGCACCGTCATCGGCAGCACCGCCCACGGAGCCGACGGCAAGCTCGGGACGGTCGGCGAGGTCTACCTCGACGACGAGACCGGCCGCCCCGAGTGGGCGACGGTCCGCACCGGCATGTTCGGCACCAAGGAGTCCTTCGTCCCGCTGGCCGAGGCCGACCTGTCCGGCAGCGACCTGCGCCTGCCCTACGACAAGGACAAGGTCAAGAACGCGCCGCAGATCGACACCGACGGCCACCTCTCCCCCGACGAGGAGGCCAACCTCTACCGCTACTACGGCGTCGGGGCGGGCACCGGCGCCGGGTTCGCCGACACCACTACGACCACGACGACGGGGACGACGGACCGGACCAACGCCCACGGCACCGTCGGCCACGACACCTCCGGCCCCACCACCGACGACGCCATGACCCGCTCCGAGGAGCAGCTCCGCGTCGGCACCGAGCGGGTGGAGGCCGGCCGGGCCCGGCTGCGCAAGTACGTCGTGAGCGAGAACGTCACCCAGACCGTGCCGGTCACGCACGAGGAGATCCGGGTCGAGCGCGAGCCGATCACCGACGCCACCATCGGCAACGCGCTCGACGGGCCCGCCATCTCCGAGGAGGAGCACGAGGTCGTCCTGCACGCCGAGCGGCCGGTCGTGGCCAAGGAGGCCGTCCCGGTCGAGCGCGTCCGCCTGGACACGCAGACGGTGACCGAGCAGGAGAC
>JBEPZM010000096.1:0-10815 GCA_041640835.1 Blastococcus sp. | reverse complement strand
GGACGTGCAGCGACCCCCGTGCCGGCCCGGAGGCCGACGCGGGGGTCGCGGCTGCGCGGTGGATCAGGCGAGCAGCTTCTCGGCCACGGCGTCCCAGCGCTCCGTGGGGGTGCCGAACAGCAGGCTCGTGGACTTGGCCCGGCGGTAGTACAGGTGGGCGTCGTGCTCCCACGTGAACGCGATGCCGCCGTGCAGCTGGATGGAGTCCGACGCCGCGATCCAGTAGGCCTCCGAGCAGTACGCCTTCGCCAGGTCCACCGAGATGGCGGCGTCGTCGGCGCCCTCGGCCAGCGCCCACAGGGCGTAGTAGGCGGCGGACCGGGCGGACTCGACCTCGAGCAGCATGTCGGCGCAGCGGTGCTTGACGGCCTGGAAGCTGCCGACCGGACGGCCGAACTGGAAGCGGATGTTGACGTACTCGACCGTGCGCTCGAGGCAGCGCTGCGCGCCGCCGACCTGCTCGGTGGCCAGCAGGACGACCGCGATCTGCATCAGGCGGGGGACCAGCGTCGCGGCGTCGCCCTCGGCACCGATGAGCCGCGCCGGGGTGCCGGAGAAGCCGACCTCGGCGAGCTTGCGGGTCATGTCCAGGGTGTCCAGCGACCGGCGGGTGACGCCGGCGGCGTCGCCCTCGACCGCGAAGACGCTGGGGCCGCCGGGGGCCTGCGCGACGACCAGCAGCAGCGAGGCAGTGGTGCCGTCCAGGACGTAGGACTTCTGGCCCTCGAGGGTCCAGCCGTCGCCGGCCGCGGTGGCGGTGGTCGACAGGTTGTCCGCCGTCCACTTCCCGTCGGCCTCGGCCAGCGCGACGGTCGCGATGGTCGAGCCGTCGGCGATGCCCGGGAGGAGGTCGGCCTTGGCCTGCTGGTCGTCCGACAGCTGGAGGAGGTTGGCGCCGAGGACGGTCGCCAGGAACGGGGCGGGCAGCAGCGCGCGGCCCATCTCCTCGGTCACCAGCGCGGTCTCGAGGATGCCGAAGCCGGAGCCGCCGAACTCCTCGGGGATGGCCAGGCCCTGCAGGCCGAGCTGCTCGGCCATCTGCTTCCAGACGCCGGCGTCGTAGCCCTCCTCGGTCTCCATGAGGCGGCGCACCTCCTCGGAGGAGGCCTTGGTCTCGAGGAAGCGGCGCAGGGTCCGGCGCAGCTCTTCCTGCTCCTTGTCGAAAGCCATCAGCATGGGGTGAACCTCTCAGAAGTCGTGCGGGTTGGACAAGCTCTGCGCACGGTGGGGTGCGCGGTCGTGCGGGGCGTCAGTTGCCGAAGTCCCAGCCGCCCTCGGTGGCGTACCGGTCGAGGACGTGCTTGGCGATCAGCACCTTGTGCACCTCGTCCGGTCCGTCGGCGAGACGCAGCGTGCGTGCGCCGAGGTACATGCTGGACAGCGGCAGGTCGCTAGAGACCCCGGCCGCTCCCCACACCTGGATGGCCCGGTCCACGACCCGGGTGTAGGCAGCGGGCACGAACACCTTGATCGACGAGATGTCCGTGCGGGCACCCCGGTCGTTCCGGGCGACGCGCTCGGCGGCCTGGATGGTCATCAGGCGGGCGGCGCTGATGTCCATGTAGCTGTCGGCGATGAAGCCCTGGACGAACTGCTTGTCCTGGAGCGGCCCGCCGTGGACGGTGCGGGTGGTGGCCCGCTCGACCATGAGGTCGAACGCGCGCCACATCTGCCCGATCGAGTTCATGCAGTGGAACACGCGGCCGGCGCCGAGCCGGTCCTGCGCGGCCTGGTGCCCCTGGCCGACGGCGCCCAGCAGGTTCTTCGCCGGCACCCGCACGTTCTCGTAGCGCACCTCGACGTGGTCCGACGTCGGCCGGCCCCAGATGCCGACACCGCGGACGATGTTCACCCCGGGGGTGTCCGTCGGGACGATGAGCTGGGCCATCTGGCCGCGGCCGGTCGCCGGGTCGTGATCGGCGTCGACGACGCGGGTCATGACGATGAAGAAGTCCGCGGCGTGGCCGTTGGAGGTGAACCACTTGTGCCCGTTGAGGACCAGGTCGTCGCCGTCCCGGACGGCGGTCGTGGTCAGCGAGCGCGGGTCCGAGCCCGGGTTCTCCGGCTCGGTCATCGAGAAGCCGGACTCCATCTCGCCCTCGACGAGCGGGCGGAGCCACTGCTCCTTCTGCTCCTCGGTGCCGTACTTGAGCAGGATCTTCTGGTTGCCCGAGTTGGGGGCGACGACGCCGAACAGCGCCGCGGCGCCGGTGGCGTAGGCGAGCACCTCGTTCATGTACGCGTGGGCGATGAAGTCCAGCCCCATGCCGCCGTACTCCTGGGGGAGGTGCGGCGCCCAGAGCCCGGCCTTGCGGACCTTCTGCTTGATCTGCTCGCGGAGCTCCTTGGCGTCCACCACGGCCGGCTCGGTCTCGACGGAGCCGCCGCGGGCCGAGCGCCAGAGCGCGCGCTCGTTGGGGAGGATGTCCTCGTTCACGATCTCGGCCGTGCGCATCCGGATGTCGTTGATGCGCTCGTCGATCGTGGGGATCGGTCGGACGGTCAGGGGCATGTCCGGTCCTCTCAGGCGTCCGTGCCGGCGGCGACCTGCTGGCGGAAGTTCTCCCGCAGCACGCGCTTGGACAGCTTTCCGGAGGGCGTGCGCGGCAACTCCTCGACGAAGTCGACAGTGCGCGGGCACTTGAAGTGGGCCAGCCGCTCGCGCGCCCAGCTCTGGAGCTCCTCGGCGAGCGCCGCAGTGGGCTCGTAGCCGGGCTGCAGTTCGACGACCGCCTTCACCGACTCGCCCCACTCCGGGTCCGGCACGCCGATCACGCCGACGTCGCCGATCGAGGGGTGCGTGATCAGCACGGCCTCGACCTCGGCGGGGTAGACGTTCACACCGCCGGAAATGATCAGGTCGACGCTGCGGTCGGTGAGGAAGAGCCAGCCCTCCTCGTCGAGGTAGCCGACGTCACCGAGGGTGTAGTAGTCGCCCAGGTAGGACGACGAGGTCTTCGCCTCGTCGCCGAGGTACACGAACCTGCCGGTGTCCGGCGCCTTCAGGTAGATCGTGCCCGGGACGCCGGCGGGCAGGTCCTGGCCGGCGTCGTCGAGGATCCGGATGTGCCCGGGAGCCGGGTGGCCGACGGTGCCGGGCCGCGCCAGCCACTCGTGCGGGCCGACGACCGAGCCGACGCCCTCGGTGGCCGCGTAGTACTCCCAGGCGATCGGCCCGAGCCAGTCCATGAAGGCCTGCTTGACCGGGACCGGGCAGGGGGCCGCGCCGTGCCAGACGTGGCGGAGGCTGCTGAGGTCGTAGCGCTCCTTGACCTCCTGCGGCAGCGAGATCATCCGGTGGAACATGGTGGGCACGAGGTGCGTGTGCGTGATCCGGTGCTGCTCGACCAGCCGCAGCGTCTCCTCGGCGTCCCACTTGTCCATGAGGACGACGCCGGCGCCGCGGGTCAGCGGCAGGCTCAGCGAGAAGGCCAGCGGAGCCGAGTGGTACAGCGGCCCCGTGACGAGGTTGAGGTCCTTGCCGGGGACGTAGTCGGTGGCGTCGGAGAAGGCCGTCGACGCGGCCGGCCCGCTCGGGCGGTGCACGCCCTTGGGTCGGCCGGTCGTGCCCGAGGTGTAGGCCATGGTGCTGCCGAGGACCGGGTCCTCGATGTTCTCCCCGGACTCGGGAGCGAGCGCCTGCTCGTAGTCCTCGAAGCCCTCGTGGGCGCCGTCGACGACGAGCAGGGCACGGGCGTCGACGCCGTCCAGGGCCTTGCCCACGGTCTCGACGAAGCGGCCGTCGACGACGACGGCACCGGCACCGCAGTCGCGGAGGATGTAGTTGATCTCGTCGGGGGTGAGGTGCCAGTTGACCGGCGTGAGCCGGAGCCCCGTGCGCTGGGCGGCGTAGAGGGTCTCGACGAACTCGGGCCGGTTGGAGCTGATCAGGGCGATGGAGTCGCCGGCCTGGAGGCCCCGGGCGCGCAGGGCGCGGGCGAGCTGGTTGGTGCGGGCGTTGAGCTGGGCGAAGGTGAGGTCGCCCTGCGCCGAGCGGACGGCGGTGGCCTCGGGCTGCACGGAGGCCCAGAAGGCGCTCATCATGCCGCGGGCGGCTGCCTGCGCGGCCAGCGCGGCGGTGTCGGGCGACGCGGCCTCCGGTGTCGCGGCGGGTGCTGCTGAGGTGTCCGGGGACGTGGTGGGCGGCATGCTGTCTCCTGTCGTGGACTTCGTTGGCCAGTGACGGGCGCGCGTTGCGGTCTCGCGGTAGGAGTCGAGGGCGCGCCCCCAGGCGGCGAGACCCGCGCGCGCGGCGGGGACGTCGTCGGGGGACAGGTGGGCGGACAGCTCCTGCAGCCGGGCCGCGGCGGTGCGGTCGGCGAAGTCGAGCACGGCCTGGCCGCGCTCGGTGACGAGATGGGTGACGTGCCGGCGGTCGGCCGGGTCCGTGCCGCGCTCGACCATGCCCCGGGCCACCAGACCGTCGACCAGCGCGGTGACGCTGGGACGGCTGACGACCAGCCGGCGGGCGAGCGTGGAGGCGTTGACGGAGCCCTCGGACAGGAGGCTCAACAGCCGGTACTGCGGAAGGCTCAGGTCGCAGTCGGCCAGGGCCACCTCGACGAACCGGGCGAGGCGGGCGACCGTCCGCGCACCGGTCGGCGTGGCTTCCATCACAGCCGCTAACCATTCAGGGTTCGAAGTTCTTTTGCAAGGGGCTCGGCGCACTCCGGTGCGGACGTGGCGTGACCGAGAGGTGACGCAGGCCACTGTCCCCCAGTAGGGTTCCGGCGTCGCGAGTCGTCGGGTCGAGGGGTGTGGGCCGGTGCGGACGAGCGGTGGGCAGTCGCAGGGCAGCGCCTGGCAGTGGAGCCGGACCGCCGACACGCGCCGGACGCTCATCGCCGCTGCCGGCGAGGTCTTCGCCCAGAAGGGCTTTGCCGAGTGCAGCGTGGCCGACGTCGTCGAGCGCGCCGGGCTGAGCGTCGGCAGCCTCTACCACCACTACGGCGGCAAGTCCGAGCTGTTCCTCGCCGTGTGGGAGGACCACCAGGCTGCCTACGAGGAGCAGGCCGCCACCGCGGTCGCCCTCGCGCGGCGGGACGGCACCACCTCGCCGGCAGAGCTGTTCCTCGTCGGCGCGCGGGCCTATCTGGAGACGACGTGGTCCCGGCGGGCGCTGGCGAGGTTGTTCCTCGACGGTGACGGCCCGCCCGGCTTCTTCCTCGTCCGCAGTCGCCGGCGCAACGACTGGGTCCGGCAGAACGCCGTGCTCCTCGCCGTCGGCACGGGCCCGGCGGACCGGCTGCTGGTCTCGATCCTCACCGCGGCGATGGGGGAGGCCGGCCGTCAGATCATCGGCTGCGAGACCGAGGAGCAGGCCGCCGTCGTCACCGAGAGCGCCCTGGCGATCATCAGCCGGCTGTCGGACCTGGGGGAGGAGTAGCCGCTCCGCGGTACCGCTGCCTGGTCGCCCGCAGCGCGGCCAGCGAGCTCAGCACCGTCGCCGCGTTGAGCGCGAGCATGGTGAGCAGCGTCCACCGGTAACCGGTCAGGAGATCGACCAGCCCGTCGGCCGAGACGTCGGACAGCGTGCCGGCGAACGCGTACTGCCGCAGCTCGGGTGCGAGCGGGGCGGTGAGCACGGAGAGGACGACGGCCGTGCCGACGACGAACCCGCTCTGCTGCAGCATCAGCCGCATCGCGTTGGCGATCCCCAGCCGCTCGTGCGGCATGTCGCCCATGAGCGCGGTGGTGTTCGACGGCATGAACAGACCGGATCCGGCGCCGGCGAGCACGAGGCCTGCCGCGATGGCGACGTAACCGGCCTCGGTGGTCACCGACCAGGCGAGCACGGCCAGGCCGGCGCCGGTGCAGAGGTTGCCCACCACGGCCAGCGCGCGTGGTGCGATCCAGCGCTGGAACAACCCCGACGACGACGAGAAGATCAGCGTCGCCACGGCCAGCGGCAGGACGCGCAGGCCGGCGGTCAGCGGGTCGACGCCCTGCACCGCCTGGAAGTACAGCGAGAAGAGCAGCAGCACGCCCGCCTGCGACGTGGAGTTGAGGAACGAGGCGAGCAGCCCGAGGGCGAACGGCCGGTCCCGGAAGAGCGTCATGTCGACCAGGGGATGGGTCACCCGGCGCTCGAAGAGCACGAACGTCGGCATGCCGAGGATGAAGACGACCAGCCCGCCGATGACCACCCAGCTGGTCCAGCCGAGCGTGGTCGCCTGCGACAGCGCCGCGAGACCGCTGCCCAGCGCCACGAGGACGAGCAGGTTGCCCGGGATGTCGACGCCCTGGCGCTCGCCGGTGCGGGCGACGCGGGGGAGGGCCCAGGCGCCCCAGGCGAGGCAGAGCAGGCCGACCGGCACGTTGAACCAGAAGACCCACCGCCAGCCCGCGTGCTCGGCCAGGACGCCACCGACGGTGGGGCCGAGGAGCTGGGCGACGGAGAACGAGGCCAGGTAGATGCCCATGCCCTGGCCGAGGCGGGCGCGGGGGAAGGCGGCCGTGACGAGGGCGGCGCTGTTGGTCAGCAGCATCGCCGCACCGGCGGCCTGCAGGACGCGCAGGCCCACGACCACCCAGGCGTTGGGCGCCAGCCCGCACAGGAAGCTGGCGAAGGTGAAGGTGGCCAGGCCCAGCAGGTACATCTGCCGGCGGCCGAACATGTCGGCGAGCCGGCCGAAGAAGATCATCAGGACGGTGTTGGCCAGCATGAAGGCCAGCAGCATCCAGCTCGCCGCCGTGGCGCTGGCATCGAAGTGCCGCACGACCGTGGGCAGGGCGACGTTGAGCGCGCTGCCGGACATGCCGGAGAAGATGCTGGCGAGGCTGACGACCGAGAGCGTCCGCCAGGCCTCCTTCATGACCGCGCGTTCGTCGGGCGCCTCGACGGCGCCGGCCTCCTCGGGTGCGGTGGGAGGCGGTGCGGCGGCCTCGCTGCCGGTCGTCCGCGCGTCGGTGGCCATGCGTCCCCTCGAGAGCTCGAACGGCAGCTTGCGGCGGCCGGCCGGTTGACGCCGGCAATCTCGGAACAGGATTCTAGGACCACCGAGGAGAAGGAGGCTGCCTGATGCAGTCGGACGAGCAACGCGTGGTCATCGTGACGGGGGCCGCTCGCGGCATCGGGCGAGGACATGCCCTGGAGTTCGCGCGGCACGGCTACGCCGTCGTCGTCAACGACCTGGGCGCCGAGGTCGACGGCACGGGTGGGTCGACGGGGCCGGCCGGAGAGGTGGTCGACGAGATCCGCGCCCTGGGCGGTCAGGCGATCGCGAACGGGGACGACGTCTCCGACTTCGCCGCCGCTGAGCGGCTCGTGCGGTCGACGATCGAGCACTTCGGGCGCCTCGACGTGCTGGTCAACAACGCCGGCATCCTGCGCGACCGGATGCTGGTGAACATGTCCGAGCAGGAGTGGGACTCGGTGATCCAGGTCCACCTCAAGGGCACGTTCGCCCCGCTGCGCCACGCGGCCGCGTACTGGCGCGAGGAGCACAAGGCCGGGCGCCCGGTGGACGCTCGCGTCATCAACACGACGTCGTCCTCGGGCATCTACGGCAACGCGGGGCAGTCCAACTACGGGGCGGCCAAGGCCGGGATCGCGGCGATGACCGTGATCACCGCGATGGAGCTGGGCCGGTACGGCGTCACGGTCAACGCGGTCGCGCCGGCGGCCCTGACCCGGATGACGGAGAACCTGCGGCCGGACCGGGAGAAGCCCGACCCCGACGCGTTCGACCCGTCCGCCGCGGACAACATCGCGCCGCTGGTCGTGTGGCTGGCCGGTCCGGCGGCGAAGGAGGTCACCGGGCGGGTGTTCAACGTCCGCGGCGGGATGATCAGCGTGGCCGAGGGATGGCAGGCCGGTCCCGGCGTCGACAAGGGGCAGCGCTGGACGGTCGAGGAGCTGGATGACGTCCTGCCGGGTCTCGTGGCGAAGGCGGCGCCCAACGCCGACCAGCGCGGCGTGCGCCCGTCCGTCGCGGAGTGACCGGTGGGGGCGCGGTGCCGGCTGTCCGGTGCCGCGCCCCCGTCGCCGCTCCCTCCTAGGCTGGGGGAGTGAGCGGACCCATCGACCCAGAGGTCATCGAGCTGGCCGGGCGGGTGTTCGACCTGGCGCGGTTCGGCCACACCGACGAGCTGGTGGCCTACGTGGAGGCCGGCGTCCCGGTGAACCTGACCAACGACAAGGGCGACACCCTGCTGCTGCTGGCCGCCTACTACGGCCAGGCCGACACGGTGGCGGCGCTCCTGGCCCGGGGCGCGGACCACGCGCGGGTCAACGACAAGGGACAGACGGCGCTGGGCGCAGCCGCCTTCAAGCAGTCCGCCGAGGCCGTCGGTCACCTGCTGGCCGCGGGGGCCGATCCGGACCTGGGCGGCCAGAGCGCCCGGAGGACGGCGCAGTTCTTCGGCCTCACGGCGATGCTCGAGCTGCTCGACGCCGACCGCTGACGGGCCGCCCGCACTTCCGCAGCCACGACGCCGCCTCCTAGGGTGCGTGCCATGAGCAGCGGAGGCAGCCCGTCCACCGGCACCGTTCCGGCCGGTCACCTGTTCGACCTGGCCCGTCAGGGGGGCACCGAGGAGCTGGCCGCCTTCGTCGACGCCGGCGTCCCGGTCGATCTCACGAACAGCGCGGGGGACACGCTCCTGCTGCTGGCCGCCTACTACGCCCACGGGGACACGGTCGCGGCGCTGCTGGAGCGCGGCGCCGACCACAGCCGGCTCAACGACAAGGGTCAGACCGCGCTGGCCGCGGCGGTGTTCAAGCAGGCCACCGACGCCGTGCGGCACCTGCTGGCCGCGGGTGCCGACCCCGACCTCGGCGAGATGACCGCGCGCATGACGGCCGACTTCTTCGGCCTCGCCGCGATGACCGAGCTCCTGGACGCGCCCCGCTGATCCTGCGCAGAACTCAGAGATCTCGAGCGACCTGCGCTACGAGCAGTGCTTGACGAGCACGCGTTCGTCGTAGCTGATGCCGTGCTCGACGGTGCGGATCATCCGGTCGGTCAGCAGCCATCCTGCGTGTTCGTAGAAGCCGATAGCGCCGAGGTTCTCGACCCGGGCGTGCAGCTCGAGGTCGCGATGTCCGCGGGCGGCGATCATCGCCTCGCCCTGCGCGAGGAGGTACCGGCCCAGGCCCGTGCGGTGGTGGACCGGGTCGACGAACAGGTGCAGCAGCCGGTGACCGCTGACCGACACGTGCCCGATCGGCACACCCCCGGCGACGACCACCCGCGTCTCGACGCCGGAGCCGGGCAGGAACCAGTCGTGGAGCTGCTGCCTGGTGCCGGCGCGGTCCGGGGCCCCGAACTCGCCGGCGAGCAGCCGGGCGGCGTACGTCGTCGTGAAGCACCGGTGGTGGTAGTCCTCGACCGCGTCGGCGTCGGCAGGGGTCGCCGCGCGGATCCCGAACGCGTGCATGTCCCGACACTGGCACGGAGGGGTGTGCGCCGCACCGAGCATGGGTGCACTCTCAAGGGGTACGGGGGCGCCCGTCCAGGGGAGGGAGCGCGCGTGGTGGTGCGACCGGAGGTGCACGGGAGCGGCCGGGAGTCGGCTCGCGCACTCCGGCCGACCGAGGAGCTCGTGGAGCCCGCCGAGCCGGACGTCCCCGCGCCGCCGCCCGAGGTCGACCCGATCGACCCGGCAGAGCCCGCCGCCGACGCGCCCTCGCCCGGCTCGGGCGCCGCCGCGCTGACCGACACCGTCGAGGGGTCCCCCACGGGTCTGCCGCGCTGGCTGCTGCTGCTCGCCGGGCTCGCCGCCGCGACGATCGCCATCGCCGGCCTGCGCGCGATCGCCTGGCTGGCGGCGCCCCTTCTGCTCGCGCTCGTCGTCGTCGTGGGCCTCATGCCGGTCTCCAGCTGGCTGCGCCGGCACGGGGCCCCGCGCTGGGTGGCGACGACGGTCCTGCTGGTCCTGGTCTGGGCCGTGCTGCTCGGCTTCGTCGCCCTGCTGGTGATCAGCGTCGCGCAGCTGGCGGCCCTGCTCCCGGACTACTCCGACCGCGCCGAAGAGCTCCTCAACGGCGTCGTCAACGACCTGAACGACGCCGGGATCGTCTCCGGCCAGCTCTCGGACTGGGTCGAGCAGATCGACTACGGCTCGGTCGTCGCACTGGCCACCGACCTGCTCGGGCGCATCACGTCGGCGGCCAGCACGCTGGTCCTGCTGCTCTCGGCGCTGGTGTTCATGGCCATCGAGTCCAGTGGCTACGGCCGGCGGCTGGCCCTGATCGCGCAGGAACGGCCGCACCTCCCCGTGGCGTTCAACCTCTTCGCCCAGGGCACTCGCAGCTACCTGTTCGTCAGCACCGTCTTCGGCGGGGTCGTGGCCATCGGCGACACGATCGCGCTGGCCATCCTGTCGGTCCCCGCGGCACCGCTGTGGGGCCTGCTCGCCTTCATCACCAACTACGTGCCGAACATCGGCTTCGTGCTCGGCGTCGTGCCGCCGGCGCTGCTCGGACTGCTCGCCGGCGGCTGGGGCGAGTTCACGGCGATCATCGTCGTCTACACGCTGCTCAACTTCGTCGTGCAGACCCTGGTCCAGCCCCGGTTCGTCGGGGACTCGGTGGGCCTGTCCATGACGGTCACCTTCATCGCGCTGCTCTTCTGGGGCTGGGTGCTCGGTGCGCTGGGCGCACTGCTCGCCATCCCGCTGACCCTGCTGGTCAAGGCGCTCCTGGTGGACGTCGATCCACGCGGCCACTGGCTGGACGCCCTGCTCCGGGAGGAGCCGCGCGCGCCGCGGACCTCCCGCGCCCGCCGCCGGATGGTCGCTCGGCGCTCGGCGCTGGCCTCGGTGCGGCGGCTGCACCACCCCCGGCGAGCGCCCGGCGACGACTCCGTGCCG
>JBEPZM010000095.1:0-10902 GCA_041640835.1 Blastococcus sp. | reverse complement strand
TGACGTCGCGGTGGCCGTAGATCTTGAAGTACCAGTAGGCGTAGGCGGCGAACCAGTTGTTGTTGCCGCCGTAGAGCACCACGGTGTCGTCGTTGGCGATGCCGCGCGAGGACAGCAGCGCCTCGAAGGCGGTCTTGTCGAGGTAGTCGCGGCGCAGCGGGTCCTGCAGGTCCTGCTTCCAGTCCAGCTTGACGGCGCCCTCGAGGTGGCCGCCGTCGTAGGCGCTGGTGTCCTCGTCGACCTCGACGAAGACGATGCCGGGCGTGCCCAGGTTGTCCTGGACCCAGTCGACGGTGACGAGCACGTCGTTGCGGCTCATGGGGGTAGCTCCCTGTGATCGGTCGTGCGGTGGTCGGGTGGTCGGTCAGGCGGTGCGGGCGGGCAGCACCCGCCGGGCGGTGAGGTACAGCTCGCAGCCCAGGCAGAAGCCGGTGGCCGCGTTGAGCAGGGCCGCCACGAGCGCGAAACCGGTGGCGACGGCGCCGAGCGCGGGGGCGCCGAGCAGGTACCCGGTGGCCCCGACGACGGTGAACAGCAGGCCGACGAGCTGGGCGAAGCGCGGCGGCGCCTCGGGCTCCCGCTCGCGGACCGGCCCGAGGCGCGGAGCCACGAGCGTGCGGAACAGCAGGCCGTAGGGCGAGAACCGGAGGCCGGCCAGCGCGCCGACGGCGAAGACCAGCGCCTGCGCGGCGACCAGCCAGCCGCTGCCGGTGAGCAGCGCGACGGCGAGGACTGCCGAGGTGAGCCCGGCGGCGAACCGCGGGGCACGCACGTCGACGAGCGGAGAGGGTGCAGTCATTGCGGAAGAGGACCTTCGGACGGCGGACAGGGCGCGTCTGGTCGGTCGGGTGCCGACCTCAGGAGGTCGGACAGAGGGTGCTGCCGACGCGGCACAGGTCCACTGTGCGTCGCGAAGTCAGCATGATGCCCACGGCGCGAGGGTAGCTGATCACCGGGACACCCCCACGTGGGCGTCCACCAGAGCGGTGAGCTCGTCCGGCCGGGGAGCGCCGCTGCTGCGTCCCACGAGGGCGCCGGACCGGTCGAGGTAGAACAGCGTCGGGGTGCGGCGGACGTCCAGGTCGCGCACCTCGTCGAGGTGGCTCTCGGCGTCGACCTGGACGACGGCCAGCCCCGGCCGGGTGGTCTGCAGCTGCGCGAGCCGGTGCTTGGTCGCCCGGCAGGGGCCGCAGAACGCGGTGGAGAACTGGACGACGGTGAGGTCGGCGTCGGCCGGGCGCACGCCGAGCCGCTCGAACGCCGCGGATCCCGTCATGCCCGCCTCCTCGTCGTCGTCGGCGACCGGCCGCAGCGCGCCGTTCCGCGTGCGCTGCCACCACGCCGCGACCGCCGTGGCGGCGAGCGCCACGGCGAGGACGACGATCCCGATCGTGCTCATCGACGGGCACAACCCGATCGGAGCGGTGGGCTATTCCGCCGACAGCACCGGTCTATTCCGCCGTCAGCACGGTGTCGGTCGCCTCGACCCGCACCTCGACGCCGTCCGCCGCGGGCGCCACACCGGTGAGCTGCAGGCCGAACGGCAGCTCGGGGACCGTGTAGCGCAGGTCGAGCAGGTCGCTCACCTGGCTGACCAGGAAGCTCGGGATCTCCACGCCGGCGCCCGTGGCCCGTTCGACGTCGACCACCAGCTGGTCGCCGTCCAGCGCGACGGTGCCGGCCGCGCTGACCGGCAGCGTGTAGCCGAGGAGCTCCACGGTGCGGGTGATCCGGAGGCCGTCCCCCTCGGGGGAGACGGTGGCGTCGCTGCCGAGCTCGGCGGCCAGCAGGTCGTAGGAGAGCGTCGCGCTGCCGTCGATGCGCTCCACCGGCACCTCGGTGACCGACCCGGCGAGCACCGCCTTCAGGGGCACGTGCACGCCGCGCAGCGAGACCGCGGCCCGCGTGCCCTCCGGCTGCCCCAGCTCCTCGGCGTCCAGCGCGATGCGCACGTCCTCGTAGCGGCCCGAGATCGCCTGGGTGAGGAAGGGGAAGCCGGTGATGTCGACCTCCGGCGTGCCGACCAGTCCGCCCTTGCCCGCCAGCTGCCCGGCCACCTGGTCCTCGGCGACGCCGACGGCGACCCGGTCGGCCAGGAGCGCGAGGCCGGCGAGCAGGAGGAGCACGACCAGCAGCGCCCTCACGCGCGGCCGGTCACAGGGCCGCCTGCAGGGCGAGGGCGACCGGCGCGCAGGCGGCGATCGGGAACGCCACCTGCACGACGGGGAGCACCCAGGGGGAGAACCGCTGCTCGTCGGAGGCGTCCTCGTCGTCGGGCGACTCCTCGGGGGTGGCCTCGACCACGAGGTAGCTGGCGACCAGCGCGGTCAGCGCCGCGACGCCGCCGATCACCACGCCGTGCACCAGGGCCCGCCCGCTGTCCAGTGCGTCGCCGGTGCCGGCCGCCAGGACCGCCGTCGCGGCTCCCGCGCCGACCGCGAGGACCAGGCCGAGGAGCCCGCGGGGCACGCCGTCGGCCAGCTGCGGCCGGGGCAGCACCCAGTCGACGAGGTGGCCGACGACCAGCGCCGCGCCCACGGCCAGCAGCGCCACGAGCGCGCGCTCGGCACCGGCGTCGGTGCTCCCGAGCAGCAGCAGGGCGGCCAGCGAGGCGACGGCGACCATCATCAGCACCGCCCCGGCGAGCGAGGCCACGAGCTCGTGCCGCGGACGGCGCAGCATCTGCTGCACCACGACCGCCAGGAACCCGATGCCGATCACCGCGAGCAGCTCCCCGAGCTCGGGCTCCTCCGGCAGCACGAGGGCCAGGTCCGCGGCGACGGCGGCACCGGCGCCGACCGCCAGGGAGCCGGCGAAACCCTGGATGCCGGTGACCAGCACCCAGCACAGGACCAGCCCCAGCTGCAGCACCAGCACGGCGGCCAGCCGGCCGGTCTGGCCGAGCACCTCGGGCAGTCCCACGAGCAGGGCGACGGCGAGCGCCGCGAACGCCGCCGCGGGCAGGTGGTGCTCCCGCGCAGTCAGGCGGGACGGCGGCGCGGCGGTGCTCACGCCGTCGATGGTGGCAGACCGCGGGCGCCGGGCCGGTCACCGCCGCGAGGGAGGTTCCGGGACGGAATCTGCCGGGTCAGGGACGCGTCGGCTATTCTTCGCTCTCACCTCGACAGCGTCGTCGACGGCCGCCACGGCTGCGCGTCGTGGGAACCCGCGAGGAGACGACATGCGACTGGTCCTCATGACCTCGGCGCGCCAGGCCACGACCGAGGTCCTGCCCGCCCTCGGGTTGCTCGGCCACCAGGTCCGCGTCGTCGCCCCGGAGCTGTCCAGTCTGCTGGACGGCGACTCCGGCGACGTCGTCCTGGTCGACGCCCGGCACGACCTCATCCGCGCCCGCACCCTGTGCGGCCTGCTGGCCTCGACCGGCGTGGCCGCCGCGCTCGTCGCCGTCCTCTCCGAGGGCGGCCTGGTGGCGCTGTCGGCCGACTGGGGTGTCGACGACGTCCTGCTCGACACGGCCGGCCCCGCGGAGGTCGACGCCCGGCTGAAGTGGGCCACCTCCCGCCGCCTGGCCGCCGCCACCCCCGCCGACGGCGCGGACAAGGGCGTGACGCAGGCCGGCGAGCTGGTCATCGACGAGCACAGCTACTCCGCCAAGCTCCGCGGCCGCCCGCTCGACCTCACCTACAAGGAGTTCGAGCTGCTCAAGTACCTGGCGCAGCACCCGGGCCGGGTCTTCTCCCGCGCCCAGCTGCTCCAGGAGATCTGGGGCTACGACTACTTCGGCGGCACCCGCACCGTCGACGTCCACGTGCGCCGGCTGCGCGCCAAGCTCGGCACCGAGCACGAGGCGCTGATCGGCACCGTCCGCAACGTCGGCTACAAGCTCGACCAGCAGGTCGCCGACGCCACCGCCCGCGCGACGCAGGCGGAGACCGACGCCGAGCTGGTCTGACCGGGCTGGTCTGATGGGGGGATGAGCCCCCGACCCGACGTCGACGCCGTCCTGTCGCTGCTGCGCGCGGCGGCCGCGCACGACGGCGTCCGTCCGCTCTCCGAGGACGCCGAGCTGCGGCTGCAGCACGCCGACCCGGGCGGTTCCGACCTGGTCGTGCACGACGACGGCGTCCTCGCCGGCTACGCCCGGTACGACGACGGCGTCGCCGAGCTCGTGGTGCACCCGGAGCTGCGCCGGCGCGGGCACGGCCGCGCCCTGCTGCGGCAGGTGCTGGAGCTGGCCGGCGACCGGCAGCTGAGCATCTGGGCGCACGGCGACCTGCCCGGGTCGGCGGAACTGCTCGCCCCGCACGGCTTCGACCGCGCCCGGGTGCTGCTGCAGATGCGCCGCGACCTCGCGGGCGTCGACCCCGATCCGCACCCGGACCTGCCCGGCGACGTCCGGGTGCTGCCCTTCCGCCCCGGCCGGGACGAGGCGGCGTGGCTGCGGGTCAACGCCCGCGCCTTCGACTGGCACCCCGAGCAGGGCCGCATGACCCGGGCCGACCTCGAGCTCCGCGAGGCCGAGCCGTGGTTCGACCCCGCCGGCTTCCTCATGGCCTGGCGCGGCGACCCAGACGCCGACGGCACACTGCTGGGCTCGCACTGGACCAAGGTCCACCCGGCCGGGGACGCCGGGCCGGACCCCGTCGGGGAGATCTACGTGCTGGGCGTCGACCCCGACGCCCAGGGCCTGCGGCTCGGCGGCGCGCTCACCGACCTGGGGCTGGCCCACCTGCGCCGGCAGGGGCTGGGCTCGGTCCTCCTCTACGTCGAGGAGGACAACGAGGCCGCCGTCCGGCTGTACGAGCGCCGCGGTTTCTCCCGCTTCGCCGTCGACGTCTCGTGGACGAGGGCGTCGTCGGTCAGGTGACCTCGTCGGACCGGTGCCGGACAGACGCCAATCGTCGTTCCTACCGTTATCGGACCGTTATGGAAAGAGCGCCACGCCGAGATTTGCCGTCTGGATGTGGTCCGTCCCACTCCACGTGCGCAAGCGCTCAGGAGTCATTCACCCCCCGTTCACCTTCGCCGGTGCATCCGGCCACCTCGGCTCCCTAGCGTCCTCCTCGACGGTCCCAGTGCTGCCCGGAAGACGTCCGGGCCATGTCGAGAGGTCATTCGTTGAAGCTCAGCACCAAGGCGCGCGCCACCACCCTGGCGTTCGCGCTCTCCGGCACCCTCGCGCTCAGCGCGTGCGGCGCCTCCAACGAGTCCGATTCCGGGGACACCGGTGGCAGCGGTGACGCCGCTGAGCTCAGCGGTGACCTGGTCGGCGCGGGCGCCAGCAGCCAGCAGTCCGCGATGGAGGCCTGGCAGGCCGGCTTCCAGGGCGAGTACCCCGACGTGCAGTTCAGCTACGACCCGGCCGGCTCGGGCGCGGGCCGCGAGCAGTTCATCGCCGGCTCCGTCGACTTCGCCGGCTCGGACGCCGCCCTCGACGAGGAGGAGCTGGCTGCCGCGCAGGAGCGCTGCGCCGGCGGGGAGATCTTCGAGCTCCCGAACTACATCTCGCCGATCGCCGTCATCTTCAACGTGGAGGGCGTCGACGAGCTCAACCTCTCCCCGGCCACGATCGCCGGCATCTTCACCGGCGCGATCACCACCTGGAACGACCCGGCCATCGCCGCGGACAACTCGAGCGCGACGCTGCCGGCGACCCCGATCACGCCGGTCCACCGTGCGGACGACTCGGGCACCACCGACAACTTCACCGACTACCTGTTCCAGGCCGCCGGTGACGTCTGGACCGAGGAGCCGGACGGCGAGTGGCCGCTGGAGGGCGGCGAGGCCGCTCAGGGCACCTCCGGTGTCGTGGAGGTCGTGACGAACACGGCCGGCGCGATCACCTACGCGGACGCCAGCCGGGCCGGTGAGCTCGGTGTGGCCAACGTGGCCGTCGGCGACGAGTTCGTGGCCCCGACGGCGGAGTCCGCTGCCGCGGTCGTGGAGAACTCGCCGGCCGTCGAGGGCCGGGGCGAGTACGACTTCGCCATCGAGGTCAACCGCGAGACCGAGGGCTCGGGCGAGTACCCGATCGTCCTGGTCAGCTACCACGTGGGCTGCATCGAGTACGACGACCAGGCGGCCGCTGACAACGTCAAGGCCTTCATGGAGTACGTGATCAGCGAGGACGGGCAGCAGACGTCCTCGGAGAACGCGGGCAGCGCGCCGATCTCCGACACACTGCGCGAGCAGGCGCAGGGCGCGGTCGACGCCATCACCGCGGGCTGACCGAGCACCACCGCAGGGGCCCGGGACGTCACGTCGACGTCCCGGGCCTTCGCACCACCCGCACCCGGCACATGCAGCCACGAACAACTCCCACGGAGCAGCGGTGACCGCCACGAAGACCCCGATCGAACCCCCGCCGACCCCGCGCGCGGTCCGCCGTCCAGGTGACCGGATCTTCGCCGGCAGCGCCAAGGGCTCCGGCATCTTCATCCTGCTGGTCCTGGCAGGCGTCGCCGCGTTCCTGATCAGCGAAGCGCTCCCCGCGCTGACCGCGCCGTCGGAGGACATCCCGGGCGGTGAGGGGCTGGCCTCCTACATCGGCCCGCTCGTGCTGGGCACGCTGCTCGGCGCGGTCCTCGCGCTGCTGGTCGCGACTCCGCTCGCCGTCGGGATCGCGCTCTACATCACCTACTACGCGCCCCGCCGGATCGCGTCGGTCCTGGGCTACGTGATCGACCTGCTGGCGGCCATCCCCAGCGTCGTCTACGGCTTCTGGGGGCTGGCGGTCGTGGCTCCCCAGCTCGTGCCCTTCCACGAATGGGCGGCCGACAACCTCGGCTGGATCCCGTTCTTCGCCGGCCCCGCCTCCACGAGCGGCCGGACGATGTTCACCGTCGGACTCGTGCTCGCGATCATGATCCTGCCGATCATCTCGGCCATCTCCCGCGAGGTGTTCAGCCAGGCGCCCGCCCTGCACCGCGAGGCGGCGCTGGCCCTGGGGGCCACCCGCTGGGAGATGATCCAGATGGCGGTGCTGCCCTACGGCAAGTCGGGCGTGATCGCCGGCGCGATGCTGGGGCTGGGCCGGGCCCTGGGCGAGACCATGGCCGTCGCGATCATCCTGTCCGGCGGCGCCGGCGCCACGGTGAACCTGATCAGCAACTCCAACCCCTCGACGATCGCCTCGAACATCGCGCTGAGCTTCCCCGAGGCCACCGGCGTCGGGGTCAACACGCTGATCGCCAGCGGGCTGGTGCTGTTCCTGATCACCCTCGTGGTCAACATGCTCGCCCGCTGGGTCGTCAACCGGCGCGCCGACTTCTCCGGAGCCAACTGATGAGCACCGCCACGCAGTCCGCGCTGCAGGCCTCCCCCGACCGGGACCCCGTGCGGGTCGAGCAGCGCCTGCCCCGCTTCGCTCCGCTCGGCCTGTTCCTGGCCGGGATCGCGCTGGGCGCAGGGCTCTCGGCCCTGACCGGCTTCAGCGTCACCTCGACGATCATCTACGGCGTCGTCCTCGGGACGCTGGCCGTCTACGCCGCCTCCCGCGCCGTCGAAGGCCGGCGCAAGGCGACCGACCGGCTCGTGACCTCACTGGTCACGACCGCGTTCGGGATCGCCATGGTCCCGCTGGTGTCGCTGGTCTACACCGTGCTCGACCGCGGCCTGGCCCGGCTGGACGCCGACTTCTTCCAGGCGTCGATGTTCCGGGTGGTCGGCGAGGGCGGCGGCGCCTACCACGCGATCCTCGGCACGCTGATCATCACGGCCCTGGCGACGGCGATCTCGGTCCCCATCGGCCTGATGACCGCGATCTACCTGGTGGAGTACGGCACCGGCCGGCTCAAGAAGTCCATCACGTTCTTCGTCGACGTCATGACCGGCATCCCCTCGATCGTCGCGGGTCTGTTCTCGTTCGCCCTGTTCACGCTGCTGTTCGGCAACCAGGTCCGGCTCGGCGTCATGGGCGCCGTGGCGCTCTCGGTGCTGATGATCCCGGTCGTCGTGCGCTCGTGCGAAGAGGTGCTCAAGCTCGTCCCCAACGAGCTGCGGGAGGCCGCCTACGCCCTCGGTGTGCCCAAGTGGCGGACCGTCGTCAAGGTGGTGCTGCCGACGGCGATCGCCGGCCTCGGGACCGGCATCACGCTGTCCATCGCCCGGGTCATCGGCGAGACCGCTCCGCTGCTGATCACCGTCGGCCTGATCACGCAGACGAACCTCAACCCGTTCGACGGGCGCATGGCGACCCTGCCGGTGTTCGCCTACTACCAGCTCACCCAGCCCGGCACCGCCACCCAGGCCTTCCTCGACCGGGCCTGGACGGCTGCTCTCCTGCTCATCATCCTGGTCATGGCGCTGAACATCGTCGCGCGCCTGATCAGTCGATTCTTCGCTCCCAAGACCGGTCGCTGACCGGGCCGACGCTGTCGACCGACACAGAGGACATCACGTGGCCAAGCGCATCGAGGTCTCCGACCTCAACATCTACTACGGCAACTTCCTGGCCGTCGAGGGTGTCAACGTCTCCATCGAGCCGCGCAGCATCACCGCGCTGATCGGCCCCTCGGGGTGCGGCAAGTCCACCTTCCTGCGCTCGATCAACCGCATGCACGAGGTGCTCCCGGGGGCGCGCGTCGAGGGCAAGGTCGTCATGGACGGCCAGGACCTCTACGGCGCCGACGTCGACCCGGTGAACGTCCGCCGGCAGATCGGCATGGTCTTCCAGCGCCCGAACCCGTTCCCGACGATGTCGATCTCCGACAACGTCATCGCCGGCAACCGGCTGAACAACAAGGGCATGAAGAAGTCCGAGGCCGCCGACCTGGTGGAGAAGTCGCTGCGCGGCGCCAACCTCTGGAACGAGGTCAAGGACCGGCTGGACCGACCCGGCTCCAGCCTGTCCGGCGGTCAGCAGCAGCGGCTCTGCATCGCCCGGGCCATCGCCGTCGAGCCCGACGTGCTGCTCATGGACGAGCCCTGCTCGGCGCTCGACCCGATCTCCACGCTGGCCATCGAGGACCTCATGGCCGAGCTCAAGGAGCGGTTCACCATCGTCATCGTCACGCACAACATGCAGCAGGCCGCGCGGGTGAGCGAGCAGACCGGCTTCTTCAACCTCAACGGCGTCGGCCAGCCGGGCCGGCTGATCGAGTTCAACCCGACGGAGAAGATCTTCAGCAACCCGGACCAGAAGGCCACCGAGGACTACATCTCCGGCCGCTTCGGCTGATCCGCCGCGGCTGACGGCGGGCGGCAGTCCGCGAAGGTCGCGCTCCCCCACCGGCGCGACTGCGGAGTTGCGGTTGTCGCTCACGGTGTGTCCCGCCGTGTCGCCGACCGCAGGTCCGCACTGGGCAACCGCGGCGCAAGGTCGGCGCAGGCACCTCGCGCACCTGCGTGGACGAGCTGCCTGCCGTTACCGGTGGCCCCGCCCTAGTCGAGGTTCCGCACCCCCGGCCCTCAGCCGCAGGTGGAGAGAAACGTCGTCAAGCCGCACACCTTGACCGCGTTCCCGCGGGAACGTCCCGGCCTGCCTGGATGGGCCGGCGGGATCAGCCGCAGCTGACAGCGGCGGCCTGGGTCTCCGTCTCGGGCGCCGGCGCGTCGGCGGCCGGCTCGGGAGCCGCGGCCACCGGGGGCGGCACCGGCATCACGGCCGAGTAGCCGGGGCCGATGATCAGCTGGACGGTGTCGCCGATGGCGTCGCTGGCCTGCAGCACGGAGCCGGGAACCGCGGCCGCGACCGTGCGCGCCTGCGCGACCATGCCCGGCCCGTGCCGGACGACTGACTGGCTGACGGTGCCGTCGGCGTTCTCGACCTTGCCGACGACGAAGCCCTGGGCCCGGAGCTCATCGGCCGCGGTGGCGGCCAGCCCGCTGGTGCCGGTGCCGTTCAGGACGTCGAGCGAGACCTCGGCCGGCACCAGGAGGGCGGTGCCGGGGTCGGCGGCCGCCACGACCGGCTCTCCGGCGGCCTCCTCGCCCGGCTGCGCGGCCGGCTCCTCCTCCGTGGCGAACCCCTCGGGCACGTTGCTGCCGTCGATCACCGCGTCGAACAGCGTCCGGGTGCCGGCGCCGTCCAGCAGCACGAAGGCCTCCTCGGAGCCGGCGGGCACGTGCCCGACCTGGGCGACGGGCAGCCCGGTCCGCGCCACCGCGTCGCCGGAGACGTCGCCGAGGGAGGTGGCCAGCGTGCGCAGGTCGCCGAGGGTGGTCTGCTCGTCGACGGTCAGCGCGTCGGCGGCCCGGGTCAGGAAGCGGGTGAGGGTGACGGGGTCGAGGACGTTCTCCCTCGACATCGCCGCGCGCAGCGTCGAGGTCAGCAGCCGCTGGGCCCGCTCGGCGACCGCGGTGCCGGTGGCGTCCGTGCCCTCACCGGCGGGTCGCAGGTACCCCGTGGCCGCCTCGCCGGTGAGCTCCGAGGCGCCGGGCGGCGGGGGCACCGCGGCCGCGGCCGTCACGCGGGAGGGGACGACGCAGACCGGGACGCCACCGAGCGCGTCCACCATCCCGGGCAGGCGTGCGAGGTCCACCCCGAGGTAGTGGTCGATCTGCACGCCGGAGAGCTGCTGGACCGCGCGCACCATGCACGAGGGCCCGCCGTCGAGGAGGGACCGGGCGAACGCCTCGGTCCGCGGGGTGCGCAGCTCGCCGTCCCCGGTCCGGCAGGTCGGGGTGTCGACCAGGGCCGTCGCCGGGAAGCCGACCAGCACGGCGCGCTCGCCGTCGTCGGACACCGAGGCCAGCAGCGTCGCCACGGAAGCGGGGCCCTCCTGGCCGGGCACGCCCGTGCCGACGACGAGGTAGGTCTCCGACGTCTCCTGCAACTGCGCGGCGAGGATCTCCGGCCCGTCGGTGGCCAGCGCGTCGACGCGGTCGATCTTCTGGTCGACGTAGAAGTACAGCCCCAGGTGGTAGAGCAGCACCACGCCGACGACGCCGGCGAGCGCGATCCCGGCGCGGACCAGCCGGCGCCGGCCCGGGGTGGTGGGG
>JBEPZM010000094.1:0-10976 GCA_041640835.1 Blastococcus sp. | reverse complement strand
TCCGGCCGGCTTCGCCGCCTCGTGGTCGGCCGAGGAGACCGGGCTCGCGGACCGGATCGCCGACGCCCGCGCCCGGCTGCCCCGCGTGGTGCTGTCCGACGCCGCGCTGCAGCAGGTCACCGCGGTGTGCGCCGCCTTCGACGTGGACGGCCTGCGCGCCGACCTGGTCACCGCCCGCGCGGCGATCGCGCACGCCGCCTGGTCCGGCCGCGACGAGGTCACCGAGGACGACGTCCGGGTGGCCGCCCGTCTCGCCCTGCCCCACCGCCGCCGGCGCAACCCGTTCGACGCCCCCGGCCTCGACGAGGAGACGCTGGAGCAGGCGCTCGCCGACAGCCGGCCCGACGACGGCCCCGAGGACGACGGCCCCGGCGGCGGCGCTCCCGAGGACGACGGCCCCGACGGCGGGAGCCCACCTGCCCCGACCGACCCGGACGCTGCCCCCGGCAACGACGACGGGGGACTTTCTGCACCGAAAGTCCCTGACGGCGACGGCGACGGCGACGGGCAGCAGCCGACGACGGCGCCCCGGGGCGAGGGCGGCGGCCGCACCGACGCGGCACCCGCCCCCGACCAGGCCGCGGCCGCTCCGTCGGACGGCGGCGCCCGGCTGCCGTTCACCGGCTTCGAGGCCCTGCCCTGGGCGCTGGCCGGTCTGGGCGCGATCGGGATCGGCGTCGGTGCGCTGCTGCTGGCCCGCCGTCGCGCCGGCGCGGAGGGCTGACCTCGCGCTCCCAGCAGTACCCGACGGCCCCGGCGAGCAGCGTGCTCACCGGGGCCGTCGGCCGTCCGGGCAGCGGACCGCTCAGAACTCCTTGCGCAGGCGCAGCCGCAGGGGGCGGCCGTCGGGGTCCACCAGCAACCGGTAGACCGGGGTGGCCCACAGCCGGGTGCCGCGGCCGAGCTTCTCCGGGCGGTGGGGGCGGAGCCGGCCGGGTGGGCGCGGGCCGTGGCGGCCGCCCTCGTGCCACGCGGCCAGCGCGGCAGCGCGGGACTCGAGCGTGGCGACGAACCGCTCCGGATCGAGCGCCAGCTCGTCCTCGCCGCCGTCGGGGTCCAGGTCGAGGTGCTCGCGGGCGAGTTCCAGCCGCAGGTCGCGGGCGAACGTCCGCGCTCCGTCGCCCGTGCCCGTGGGATCCACCGGGGTCCGGGGATCGCGCGAGGTGTCGAGCACCGCGGTGGACAGCTCGCTGTCGTGGGTCCAGGAGCGCCGGTTGAAGTTGTCGCTGCCGATGCTGGCCCACACGTCGTCCACGACGCAGACCTTGGCGTGCACGTAGACCGGGGTGCTCGCGTGGTTCTCCACGTCGAAGACGTGCACCCGCTCCTTGCCGCCGGCCCGCACGCACATGTCGATGGCCTGCCGCCGGCCGACGTACTGCGGGGTCGCGTTGAACGCACCCTCCTGGTCCGGGACGCGCGGGACCACGACGACGAGATGCAGGTCGGGGTTGCTCTCCAGGGCGTCGGCGAACAGCTGCGCCACCTCGCCCGACCACATGTACTGGTCCTCGAGGTAGATCAGCCGCCGGGCCCGCTGCACCGCCTTCGAGTACCCCCGCGCCACCGACCGCTCGCCGTGGGGCGCGAAGTCGTACGGCGGCCGGATCGCCGGATAGGTGCGCAACGTCTGCACCACGTGCGGGCCGCACTCCGGGGGCGGCGGCAGTTGCGGAGGCAGCGGCGGGGGGTCCAGCCGCGCGCGCCGCAGCCGGTCCCACACCCACGCCAGCGGGTTGCCCGAGTCGGCGTTGGTCGGGTCCTCCCAGCGCTCGCGGAACACCGTGTCCAGCACGTGCACCGCCGGCCCGCGGATCTCGAGCTGCACGTCGTGCCAGGGCGGCCGGTCCCCGTACGCCTCGGCCATGTCCACCGTCTGCGGATCGCCGTCGTGCGCGGCGTCGTCGCGGCGGCTGTGGCACAGGTCGATGCCGCCGGCGAACGCGACGTCGCGGGACGGGTCGTCCTGGTGCCGCAGCACGACGAACTTCTGGTGGTGGCTGCCGCCGCGGCGCACCCGCTGGTCGAGCACCACCTGGCCGCCGTCGTCCTCGATCTCCCGGTCCAGCGCCCGGTTCTCCGAGGCCGAGAAGGACATGGCGTCGATGTGCGAACGCCAGACCAGACCCCGCACGCACACCCCGCGGCCCAGCGCCCGCTCGAACAGCTCGGCCACCGTGGGCCCGCCGGGGCGCAGTTCCTCGTCCGGATCGCCGCGCCAGTCGGTGAACCACAGGTGGTCGCCCTCGCCGAGGGCGTCCACCTCCTCGACCAGCCGGTCGAAGTAGGCGACGCCGTGCACGAGGGGCCGGGCGAGGTTCCCCGTCGTCCACGCGGGCAGCGCTGTAGCCGGGTTGCCGCGCTCCTCGGAGGTCAGCAGCCAGTGCGCCGGGTCGTCCACCGGGTGATCCCATCCGACCGCTCCACCGGACGCAAGCGCCGGTGCGGCGGCCCACGTCGGTAACCTCTGGAGTCGTGGCCCTCGTCGTCCAGAAGTACGGCGGTTCCTCCGTCGCGTCCGCAGAGCACATGAAGCGTGTCGCCGAGCGGATCGTCGCCGCGAAGAAGAACGGCGACGACGTCGTCGTGGTCGTCTCCGCCATGGGTGACAGCACCGACGAACTGCTCGACCTGGCCGGTCAGATCACCGACGACCCGCCCGGCCGCGAGCTCGACATGCTGCTGACCGCCGGCGAGCGCATCTCCATGGCGCTGCTCGCCATCGCGATCTCCACCCACGGCTACGAGGCGCGCTCGTTCACCGGCTCGCAGGCCGGCGTCATCACCACGGGCAGCCACGGCAAGGCCCGGATCATCGACGTGACCCCGGGCCGGCTGCGCTCGGCGCTCGACGAGGGCTCGATCGTCATCGTCGCGGGCTTCCAGGGCGTCAGCCAGGACACCAAGGACATCACCACGCTCGGCCGCGGTGGCTCCGACACCACCGCCGTCGCCGTCGCGGCCGCCCTGCGCGCCGACGTCTGCGAGATCTACACCGACGTCGACGGGGTCTTCACCGCCGACCCGCGCATCGTCCCCAACGCCAAGCGGCTCGACACCATCACCTACGAGGAGATGCTCGAGCTGGCCGCGTCCGGGGCCAAGGTGCTCATGCTCCGCTGCGTCGAGTACGCCCGCCGTTACGGCATCCCCGTGCACGTCCGCAGCTCCTACTCACAGCTCCCCGGCACGATCGTGTCCGGCTCGATGGAGGACCTCCCGGTGGAACAGGCGATCATCACGGGCGTCGCGCACGACCGCTCCGAGGGCAAGATCACCGTCTACGGGGTGCCGGACCGGCCGGGCGAGGCCGCCCAGCTCTTCCGCGTCCTGGCCGACGCCGAGATCAACATCGACATGATCGTGCAGAACGTGTCGGCCGAGGCCAGCAAGCTCGCCGACATCTCCTTCACGCTGCCCAAGAGCGACGGCCCGACCGCGCTGGCCGCCCTGGAACGTGTGAAGCACACCGTCGGTTACACCGACGTGAGCTTCGACCAGCACATCGGCAAGGTGTCGCTGGTCGGCGCCGGCATGCGCTCGCACCCGGGCGTCTCCGCCAAGTTCTTCGGCGCCCTGGCCGACGCCGGCGTGAACCTCGAGCTCATCAGCACCTCGGAGATCCGCATCTCCGTGGTCTGCCGCGACACCGACGTGGACATCGCCGTCCGCGCGGTGCACGACGCGTTCGACCTCGGCTCCGACGTCGAGGCCGTCGTCTACGGAGGGACCGGACGATGAGCGCAGCCATGCGCCCCCTGCACATCGGGATCGTGGGCGCGACCGGCCAGGTCGGCGCAGCCATGCGCTCGATCCTCGCCGAGCGCGACCTGCCGATCGCCTCGATCCGCTTCTTCGCCTCCGCCCGCTCCGCCGGCAGCACGCTGCCCTGGGGCGACGGCGAGATCACCGTCGAGGACGCCGCCACCGCCGACCCGACCGGGCTGGACGTGGCGCTCTTCTCGGCCGGCGCCACCACGTCGCGGGCGCAGGCGCCCCGGTACGCCGCGGCCGGCGTCACCGTGATCGACAACAGCTCCGCGTTCCGCCGCGACCCCGAGATCCCGCTGGTCTGCAGCGAGGTCAACCCCGGCGACATCGCGAAGGCGCGCGGCCGGATCATCGCCAACCCGAACTGCACCACCATGGCCGCGATGCCGGTGCTCAAGCCGCTGCACGACGAGGCCGGCCTGGTCCGCATCATCGCCAGCACCTACCAGGCAGTGTCGGGCTCGGGCATCGCCGGCGTGCAGGAACTGCACTCGCAGGCGAAGGCCGTCATCGACAAGGCCGACGAGCTGGCCTACGACGGCTCGGCCGTGGCGTTCCCCGCCCCGGTGAAGTACGTCGCGCCGATCGCCTTCAACGTGCTGCCGATGGCTGGCTCCGTCGTCGACGACGGCTCGTTCGAGACCGACGAGGAGCAGAAGCTCCGCAACGAGAGCCGGAAGATCCTCGGTATCCCCGACCTGCGGGTCTCGGGCACCTGCGTGCGCGTCCCGGTGTTCACCGGGCACTCGCTGTCGCTCAATGTCGAGTTCGACCGGCCGATCTCGGTCGAGCGGGCCACCGAGCTGCTGGCCGCCGCACCCGGCGTCGAGCTCTCCGACGTCCCGAACCCGCTGCTGGCCGCCGGCCGCGACCCCAGCTACGTGGGCCGCATCCGCCAGGACGGCGAGCGGGGCCTCGCGCTGTTCGTCAGCAACGACAACCTGCGCAAGGGCGCGGCGCTCAACACCATCCAGATCGCGGAGCTGATCGCACGGAGCTGACGGACTTTCTGCACCGAAAGTCCCGGACTTTCGGTGCAGAAAGTCCGCTGGCTACGGCTTGACGTGCTGCAGCGCGAAGGCGAGGGCGACCTCGACCTGGCGGATGGTCTCCTCGATGACCAGCGACCCGTGGCCGGCGTCGAAGCGGTACACCTCGTGCGGCTTGGCCAGCTCCTCGAGCCGGGTCAGGTAGTTGTCGATCTGCCGGATGGGGCAGCGCGGGTCGTTCGCGCCCGCGACCACGAGGACCGGAGCGGCGACCGCGTCGACGTAGGTGATCGGCGAGGAGCGCACGTAGACGTCGCGCACCTCGTCGGGTGACCCGCCGAACAGCGCGCGGTCGTAGGCCCGCAGGCCCTCCATCTCGTCCTCGTAGGCGGCCAGGTAGTCGGCCACCGGCACCTCGGCGATGCCGGCCGCCCAGCGCTCGGGCTGCGTGCCGAGGCCGAGCAGCGTGAGGAAGCCGCCCCACGAGCCGCCGGTGATCAGCGCGCGGGCCGGGTCGACGATCCCCTCGGCGACCAGCGCGTCGTAGACCGCACCGATGTCCTCCAGCTCGGTCAGTCCCGGCCGGCCGGTGAGCGCGTCCCGCCAGGTGGAGCCGTAGCCGGTCGAGCCCCGGTAGTTCACGTGGACGACGGCGTACCCGGCGTCCACGTACGCCGCCCGG
Source organism: Blastococcus sp. (assembly GCA_041640835.1). Lineage (GTDB taxonomy): Bacteria > Actinomycetota > Actinomycetes > Mycobacteriales > Geodermatophilaceae > Blastococcus. Next base: position 5,534 of record JBEPZM010000094.1, on the reverse strand, counting down.
CGCGCACGGTAGGAGTCGTCGTCGGCCGCCTCCGGCCCGCCGTGCACCAGGAACGCGGTCGCGTACGGGCCCTCGCCGGCGGGCCGCACCAGCAGCGCGTGCACGTCCCCGCCCGGGCCGGGCACCCAGCGGTCCTCGACCGGGTAGGCGGCCGGCGGCTCCTCGTCGCTCACGGAGAGGACGACGGGGCCGTCCGCGCGGCGGATCACCGGCGGCAGCTCGGCGTTGGACCAGGCCAGCTCCACGGTGCCGTCCGGCCGTGCGGTGGCCCCGCGGACGACGCCGGTCGGGGTGTCCAGCTTCTCCAGTGCCCCGCTGGCCAGGTCGTAGCGGTAGAGCTCGGTGCGGGCGGCGTGGTCGTGGCCGACCAGCAGCGCGGTGCCGTCGGGGTACCAGCCGGCCGAGACGTCGCCGGGCAGGTCGAGCACGATCTCGGTCTCGGTGTCGGCGGCGACGTCCCAGATCAGCAGCTCCTCGCGGCCGCGCCGCTCGTGGCCGACCAGCAGCCGGGTGTCGCCGCTCAGCGGGGCGAACTCCGAGGCGTGCAGGCCGCGGCCCTCGCCGTCCCACTTCTCCGCGACGACGGCCGGCGCGTCCTCCGCGGTGTCCGCCGTCCGCAGCACGCGCAGCGCCGGGTAGCGCGGGTCGCCGTGCTCGGAGTGGGAGACGACCAGCAGGTCGCCGTCGTGGGTCAGCGCGTCCACCGACGCCGGATCGGCGTGCCGGTAGACCACGCGCGGCGCAGCACCGCGCGGGCACAGCCACAGCTCGCTGCCGTCGTCGGTGGACCGCCCGATGGCGACCACGTCGTCCCCGATCTCCAGGCCGGCCGGGTAGGCCGCCTCCACCTCGGGGACGGCGACGGTGTCCTCGCCCCCGGCGAAGGGCTGGGTCATCCAGACGCCGAACTCGTCGCCGTCGGTGTCGGCGAACCACCAGATGGTCTCGCCGTCGGGGCTCAGCGTGCCGATGAGCGTGCCGTTGGGCCGGTCGGTGACCTGCCGGTGGGTGCCGGTCGAGCGGTCCCACGCGTACTGCTCGATCACGCCGCTGACGTCGGAGGCGTACAGGTTCCGGTGCGGGGCGTCGAAGGCCCAGTCGGGCAGCGAGACCCGCGGCGCACGGAACCGCGCCTGCCAGCGGGCGGTGACCTCGGGGGGAAGTGCGGGGGCGGTGGGCTCGGCAGTCACGCGGTCTCCTCGCTGGCGCTCGTCGAACGCGTGCCTGGACGTGCTCTGTCTCCGGGTGTGCTCGCAAGCTCGCTCACGCAACCCATCCTCCCAGCCCCGGAGAACGACTCAGGGGCCGCCATCGGCGGCCCCTGAGTGCTGGTCGGGGTGACAGGATTTGAACCTGCGGCCTCGTCGTCCCGAACGACGCGCGCTACCAAGCTGCGCCACACCCCGAGGTGCGCTGGACGAGTCTAGCGCTCCCCGCCCGGGGATCTCCGGGCGGGGGAGACGCCCCCCTAGGCCTCGCGCGCGGTGAGCGTGAGCAGGGTGGCCTCGGGCGGGCAGGCGAAGCGGACCGGGGCGTACGGGCTGGTGCCCAGACCCGCGGAGACGTGCAGCCAGGTGCCGTTCGGCCGGCCCTCCGACGGCGGCGCCCAGCGGTGCAGCCAGCGCACCCGGTCGCGGTCGATGCCGCAGTTGGTGACCAGCGCGCCGTAGAACGGCACCCGCAGCTGCCCGCCGTGGGTGTGGCCGCACAGCAGCAGGTCGTAGCCGTCGCCGGCGAACCGGTCGAGCACCCGCGGCTCGGGGGAGTGGGCCAACCCCAGGCGCAGGTCGGCGGCGGGATCCGCCGCCCCGGCGACGACGTCGTAGCGGTCCCGCTTCAGGTGGGAGTCGTCGACGCCGGCGAACACGATCCGCCGCCCGTCGACGACGAGCTCGCCGGCGGCGTTGGTGAGGTCGAGCCAGCCGCGGTCCAGCATCCCGTCGCGCAGGTCCCGCCACGGCAGCTCGGTGCCGTGCACCCGCTTGTGGCCGGGGAAGAAGTACTTGAACGGGTTCTTCGGCCGCGGTGCGTAGTAGTCGTTGCTGGCCAGCACGAAGGCGCCGGGCCGGTCCATCAGCGGGTCGAGGGCCCGCAGCGTCCCTGGGACGGCGTCGTGGCCGGCCAGGTTGTCGCCGGTGTTGATGACCAGGTCCGGCTCGAGCGCGGCCAGCCCGGCGACCCACTCCTGCTTCGACCGCTGACCCGCGGTCATGTGCAGGTCCGACAGGTGCAGGACGGTCAGCGGTGCCGAGCCCGGTGCCAGCACCGGGACGTCGAAGCGGCGCAGCGTCCAGCGGGTGCGCTCGTAGAGGCTCGCGTAGGCGAGCGTGCCGGCGCCGGTAGCGGCGAGGCCTGCAGGGACGGTGTACCAGCGCACACCGGGCAGCCTACGGGCGCGGGCTCCGGGGACGACGTGCCAGGCTGGACCCCGTGTCCGACCTCAAGAAGCAGCTGCGCGCCGATCTGACCACCGCCATGAAGGCCCGCGACGAACTGCGCACCGCGACGCTGCGCATGGTCCTGACCGCGGTCAGCGCCGAGGAGGTCTCCGGCAAGGAGGCCCGCGAGCTCGACGACGACGAGGTCCAGGCGGTGCTGCGCCGCGAGGCCAAGAAGCGCAAGGAGGCCGCGGAGGCGTTCGGGGGTGCCGGCCGCGCGGAGCAGGCCGAGCGCGAGCGGGCCGAGGGCGAGGTGCTCGCCACCTACCTGCCGGCCCAGCTCGACGACGCCGACCTGACCGCGATCGTCGCCGACGTCATCACCCGCACCGGTGCCGCCGGGATGAAGGACATGGGCAAGGTCATGGGCGCGGCCAACGGCGTCGTCGCCGGCCGGGCCGACGGGGGGCGCGTCGCCGCGGAGGTGCGCCGCCAGCTCGGCTGAGCAGGACGGGCGTCAGTCCTCGTCGTCGAAGGGGAAGCCCGGCCCGAACTCGGGCTGGCCGTTCTGCTGCCTGGGTTGGCCCGGCGCGGGGACGACAGGAGCCGGCTGCGCCGGGGGCGGGACCTGCTGGGGCTGGGTCTCCGGCTGCGGCTGCGGCTGGGTCTGGGGCTGGGGCTGCGGCTCGGGCTCCGGACGTCCGCCGCTGATCAGGATCGAGACCGGCTCCCGGACGAAGGCCTGCTGGCCGACGGCCGGGCTGGTGCCGAGGAAGGTGCCCGGCGCCGCGTCGCTCGAGACCCGCGCGACCTGCGCCTGGAGGCCGGCGGCGGCGAGCGCCTGCTCGCACTCGGCCTGCGAGGTGCAGGGCGGCACGGGCACGCTGCGGCCGTTGAGCACCTGCGGGTCCGGCGGCGCGAACGGCACGTTCGGCTGCGCGCTCAGGATCGGCGCCATGGCGTCGTGCCAGATCGTCGCCGGCTTGTTGCCGCCGTAGCCGCCGACGTCCTGGTTCTCCTTGGGGTTGAGCACCATCACGCTGGCCACGTACTGCGGGGTGTAGCCGACGAAGGCCACGGAGTAGTTCATTTGCGACGTGCCGGTCTTGCCCGCGATCTCGATGCCCGGGACGGCGGCCCGGGTGCCGGTGCCCTCCGGGCTGCTGACGTCGCCGATGAGGATGTTGTTCAGCGTGCTGGCGACGCCCGGCGGGATGGCCTCCGGCGTGCAGAGGTTGCCCGACCAGACCGGCGTGCCGTCCTCCTTCTCCAGCGGCTTCCCGTTGCGGTCGAGGATCCCGGTGATGGGGGTCGGCGGGCAGGCCGTCCCGTTGGCCGCCATGGTGCCGTAGGCGCTGGCCAGGTCCAGCGGGCTGGTGGCCATCGGTCCCAGGACGAACGAGCCCTGACGGCCCTCGATGATGTCCTCGGCGACCGGGTCGAGGGACCGGAGTCCCATGGCCTGGGCCATGCGCACCGGCTTCTCGACGCTGCCGAGCTGGTCGAGGAGGGCCAGGAAGTAGGTGTTGGACGAGCGGACCAGCGCCCCGCGCATGTCGAGGGTGTTCGGGTAGTTGCCGACGTTGGAGACGTCGTACGGCGCGCCGCGCGTGCCGCCGTTCTCCTTGAAGACCCGGGAGACGTAGGTGTTCGGCGTCGTGATCGTGTGGTTCGCCGGGTAGCCCTCGGCCAGCGCGGCGGCCGCCGTGAAGACCTTGTACGTCGAGCCGGCGCCCTGGCTGGCGCGGGCGTTGAGGATGACCGACTCGCACTCGAGGCCCTCGCAGCCGAAGCGGCGGTTGACGCTCATCGCCAGCAGGTTGCCGGTGCCCGGCTCAAGGGCGGTGTACATGCCGGCCAGCGGGTCGCCCATCGGCACCGTGTTGAGCACCGCCTGGTCACCGAGCACCTGCATGTCCGGCCGCAGCGTCGTCTGGATGGTGAGCCCGCCGGTGCGGAGCTGCGCGTCGGTGAGGCCGAGCTTCTGCTTCAGGTAGTCCTCGGCGTAGGCGCAGAAGAACCCGCCGACCGTGGCGTCGACGCAGCCGTTGGCCGGCGCGATCCCGGGCGCCACCGCCACCGGGGTGGGCGCGATCTCGGTCAGCTCGGCCTCGGAGATGTGCCCGAGGTCGAACATCCGCTGCAGCACCTGGTTGCGCCGCTTCTGGGCGTTCTCCGGGTTGTCGATCGGGTCGTCGTAGAACGGGCTCTGCACCAGGCCGGCCAGCATCGACGCCTGCGGGAGGGTCAGGTCGATGGCGTTGACGCTGAAGTAGCGCTGGGCCGCGGCCTGGATGCCGTAGGCGCCCTTCCCGAAGTACACGATGTTCAGGTAGCGGGTGAGGAGCTCGTCCTTGTCGTAGGTCTCCTCCAGCGCGAGCGCCAGCCGGGCCTCGCGCAGCTTGCGGGCCGGCGTCTGCTCGGTCGCCGCATCCCGGCCCTCGGAGGAGTCCGCCGTCTGCAGCAGCGTCTGCTTGACCAGCTGCTGGGTGAGCGTCGAGCCGCCCTCCTGGACCGAGCCCGCCGCCAGGTTCTTCACCAGGGCGCGCATCGTGCCCTGCACGTCCAGACCGTTGTGGTCGTAGAAGCGCGAGTCCTCGATGTCGACCAGCGCCTGCTTCATCACGTCGGCGATCTGGTCCGACGCCACCGGCGTCCGGTTCTTGTCGTACAGGTTGGTGATCAGCGTGCCGTCGGCCGCCAGCACCCGGGTCATCCCGGGCGGCGTCGCGTCGGTGAGCTCCACCGGCAGGGCGTCCAGCAGGTTGGCGGAGTTGCGGGCGACGAGCCCGCCACCCCCGACCCACGGCAGCAGGAGGCCCGCCAGCAGGACCCCGGCGACGACGATCGTCAGGGCCAGCTTGGCGAGCACGCGGGACCGGAGGCGGGCGTTCTCGGACATCCCCGTCAATGTACGGCGCGCGGCGCTGCGCCGGCCGGGGTCAGCTGCGGCGCGCGGGGAGGATCCGTGAGCGCGGCGTGCCGGTCGGCGTGTCCGCGTCGGCGCCGGTCAGCGCGGCGGCCATCGTGCGGAGCCCGTCGAGGTCGTGCACGTCGCCGGCGGCGGCGGGCACGGTGCGGACGGCGACCTCCGGATGGGCGCTGGAGAAGCGGTCGGCCAGGTGCTGCTCGCGCGCGGCGAGGGTCATCCGCTCG
>JBEPZM010000093.1:0-11025 GCA_041640835.1 Blastococcus sp. | reverse complement strand
CCCGGGTTCTCACCGGCCGGCGCGTAGCCCGCCGAGCGCAGCACCGTGAGCACCTCGTCGGCGGCGAGCCCGCTGACCAGCACCCCGGGCGCCAGCCGGCGCAGCTCGGCCGCCGCCGTCCGCCGGTCGCCGAGCACCTGGGAGAGCAACCCGTGGTCGTCGGAGCGCACGTAGCTCTCGATGGCACCGACGCGCAGCCGGCCGTGCTGGCGGGCGACGTCGTCGACCAGGTAGTCGAGGGCCTGCGGCACCGGCGTACGCGACGCCTTGGTGAAGAAGTCGTGCAGGTCCGACGCCGACCAGCCGGCGTCCAGGGCCCGGCGGACGCTGGACTCCGACACCCGGAAGACCGTCGCGCCGCCGGAGGACTCCACGTCGGCGACGACCGACAGCGTGTCCGCCAGCTCGGCGACGAGCGGGCCGGGCGCGATCAGCGACAGGTCGGGCTGGGCGAGCACGTGGTCCACCGGCGCGGGCAGCAGACCGCGCATGCCGGAGGCCGCGCCGTCCTCACCACCGGCCAGCAGGCCCCGCCCGCCGGAGGAGAGCACCCCGCCGACGACGATCCCGAGCCGGGCCGCCTCGGCGAGCATGCCCGGGACCGGTGCCAGCCGGTCGGCCCGCCGGGGGGTGCGCCAGCGCAGCAGTGCCACCAGGTCGTCGGGATCCAGCCCCGAGCCGACCGGGTGCTCGGCCAGCGCGGCCAGCGCCGACCGGCGGATCGCCGGAGCGGTGTGCCGCACCAGGTCGGGGGAGAGCGCGTTCGCCGCCTTGCCCGCCACGTCCCGCTGACCGACGAGCGCCGGCAGCCGGATGCCGGCCAGCCAGCCGGCCGCCAGCACCGCCCAGCGGTCGGCGAGGTCCTGCTCCCGCCAGATGTCGTAGCTCCGGGTGGGCAGCCACTCGTCCCGGTGCGGTCCACCGACGTCGAGCAGCCCGGCGGCCAGCGCCAGCTCCAGCAGCCAGGCCGCGTCGGGCTCGGGCACGTGCAGATCCCGGGCCAGCCGCTTCTGGTCGCGGACGGCCACCCCGCCGCTGCGCAGCAGGCCGGCCGGCTCCTCCTCGAGGAGGGCGAGCAGCTCGCCGATCCGGCCCACCGACTCCATCGCCGCCCCGGCCGCCTGCCGGTCGACGGTCTTCGGATCGCGGGTGGTGAGCTCCGGCTCGGGGCGCAGCCGCGGCGGGCCGTAGGGCCGGTCCCCGCGCAGCAGCAGCGCGATCTCCCGGGGCAGCTCGACGTTGAGCGCGTCGATCCGCGCCAGGAGGCCGCGCTGCAGCAGCCGCCGGGCCGGTGACTCCGCTCCGCCGGAGCTGTCGGGCAGGTGGCCCACCGGGCGGTCGGCCGCCAGGCGCTCCAGCACCGCGCGCTCGTCGTCGGCCAGTCCGGCCAGCACCCCGGGCAGGTCCGCGGGCAGCTGGACCCGCAGGTCGACGGCCCGCCGGCCCAGCCCGGCGGGGTGCCGCACCGCGCGCCGCACCGGATCAGGTGCGTGCAGGACGTCGTCGCCCCACAGCAGCGCCCGGTCGGCCAGCGCCGTCAGCGCCGTCTCCAGCACCTCACCGGGGACGTCGGGCAGGGCGGCGAGCAGCTCGTCGCGCGGCACGCCGTCGGTGGGCGCGAGCAGCACCACGTCGAGCACCTGCAGCGTCCCGGCGTCGAGCTCGTCGAGGGCGCGGTCCACCGACACCGGCACGGCCAGCCGGCCGGCGAGGGCGACGACGTCCGAGGGCGCCGGCCGGGCGACGTCGGGACGGGCGGCCAGCAGAGCGGCGAGCTGGTCGTCGTCGCGCGTGCGCAGCCAGGCGGCGAGCGTCGGCGGAGGGGCGGTGGGCATCCGGTCCACGTTACGACGCGGCCCGGGAGCGGCGCCGTGCGGTGCGGGCGGGGCGTCGGGGAAGATGGGTGCCATGTCGAAGCGCAACGCGAAGAACGCCCACCTGGTCGAGCCCACCTGGGGCGAGTCCGAGGACGGCGGCCCGCCGCTGACCGAGCTCTCGGCGTCCGTCGCCGGTGGCCTGTCGCCCTTCGGCCAGGACCACGCCTTTCCGATGCCGGTCGAGCTCGTCCGCTACGCCCACCCGACGGACAAGCCCAACCGCGCCGGCGTGCAGCTCCCCGAGAACCGCTGAGCCCGCCGGCCGCCCGCCTCAGGCCTTGGCGCTCGAGGCGGGCGCCAGCCGGACGATCAGCTTCGAGACCAGGTTGCCGGCGACCACCCAGATCAGGGCGGCCAGCGCGTCGTTGATCGTCTCGCCGACCTTCGCGTCGGAGGGCTGGAACAGGTCCTTGGTGAACCAGCCGAAGCTGTCCCGGATCCCGGCGGTGAACTCGACCAGCGGGTTGGTCGGGTTCGCCTCGAAGAAGACGAACACCGCGTGGGCCACGATCAGCGCGGCGATCACCGACGCCACGACGCGGACGACGGTGGCGAGCAGGGTGAAGACGTGGGTCGCGCCGGTGCGTGCCATGGCGACATGATCTACCAGGTCAGCCCTGTACGCAGTGCACCACCAGGGCGCGGTGGTCCGACAGCGGCAGCCGCACCGCCTCCGCCGGCCCGGTGGCGCTGATCGGGCCGCGCACCAGCACGTGGTCGAGCTGCCGCGCCGGGCGTCCCGCGGGGAACGTGGGCGCGGTCGCGATCGGGGTCAGCCCGCTGTTCCGCGCCGCCTGCCGGCGCTGCATGTTGAGGTCGCCCATCAGCACCAGCGGCTCCCGCGTGCCCTCCAGCGAGCGCACCAGCCGGCGCAGCTGCGAGGCGTTCCAGCCGGGGATGAACGACAGGTGCGTGTTGCACACGGTCACCTGGCCCTGGGGCGCGTCCAGGACGGCGGCCACGGCCACCCGCGGCTCGTCCCGCGCCAGGAACGGCCGCCGCGACTGCGGCGACCACAGCGGCACGCTGGCCCGCAGCGGGGGCAGCCGGACCACCCGCCAGGAGATCACCGGGTAGCGGGACAGCAGCGCGACCCCGTAGCTGGCCGAACCGGGCTGCTCGTCGCCCGTCGCGGCCATCCAGGTGCCACCCGGGGTGCCCGACAGTGCCGCCACGAACTGGTGGTCCACCGCACCCATGGCCTCGGCGGCCACCGCGGTGAGGTCCGCGCCCAGCGACCGGGGCTGGTCGCGGTCGACCTCCTGGAGCCCCAGCACGTCGGCGTCCAGCGTCTTCACCGCCGCGGCCAGCCGGTCGACGTCGACCCGCCCGTCGTCGAGGGACCGGCCGTGCAGGATGTTGAACGTCGCGATGCGCACGAGGCTCCAGTGCCCCCGACGGGAGTGGATACACCGTGCGTATCCCGCCGCGAGCGGGTAGCAGCAGCCCGTGCCGAGCCTCCCTGTCGACGACGACCCCCGCGGATGTGTCCGCGATCTCCTCAAGCGCACCGCCGTGGCGCTCAAGGAGGGCGGTGTGCCCTTCGCCCTGTGCGGCGGCTACGCGGCCTGGACGCGCGGCGCCCCCGAGCCCGACCACGACGCGGACTTCCTCGTCCCCGCGGCCGAGGCCGAGCGGGCGGCGAAGGTGCTGGCCGACGCCGGTCTGCAGGTCGTGGACCCGGCCGAGGACTGGCTGCTCAAGGTGGTGCGGGACGACGTCTTCGTCGACGTGCTGTGGCGCACCTGCGGCCACCCGGTCGAGACCGACCTGATCGACCGCGCCGACGTGCTGCCCGTGCTGTCGGTCCAGATGCCCGTGCTCGCGGCCACCGACATCCTGGTCACCAAGCTGATGGCCCTCGACGAGCACTACTGCGACTTCGCCCGGATGCTGCCGGTCGCCCGGGCGCTGCGGGAGCAGGTCGACTGGGCGGTCGTCGAGCGGGAGGTCGCCGGCAACGACTTCGCCGTCGTGTTCCTGCAGCTTCTCCGGCGACTCGACGTGGTGCCCTAGCCTGGGGCCAGCATCTTCCAGCGAGAACTGAGGGATCGAACGTGCCCACCGGGAAAGTGAAGTGGTTCAACACGGAGAAGGGTTTCGGCTTCCTCGCCCGCGAGGACGGACCGGACGTCTTCGTGCACAAGGACGCCCTTCCCGCAGGCACCGAGGAGCTCAAGCCCGGTCAGCGGGTGGAGTTCGGCATCGTCGCCGGCCGCCGTGGTGACCAGGCGCTGCAGGTGCGCATCCTCGACCCGCTGCCGTCGGTGGCCGCCACCGTCGCCGCGAAGAGCCGGAAGAAGCCCGACGAGCTGATCCCGATCATCGAGGACCTGATCAAGCTGCTCGACGACGTCGGCGAGGGACTGCGGCACGGCCGGCACCCCGACCGCGCCGAGTCGCGCAAGATCGGCTCGGTCCTGCGCGCGGTCGCGACGGACCTGGAGGCCTAGGAGGCCTAGCCCTCCGGCGGCGCCTCGGACGACGGGGTGCCGCCGAGGTCGCCGCCTGCCCGGATGACCCCGATCGGCCACGCGCGCGACCACTCCCCGCAGTCGCCGCCCTTGTCCTCCACGACCAGCAGGTAGAACGCCGGTGGGAGGTCGTCGGTGCTGTCGAGGACGGTGAACCGGTCCTCGCCCTCGGGCGCCTCGATCGCCTCGACCAGCACCGTCTCCAGAGGCACGTCGAAGACCTGGACGGCCCACCCGCGCTCGGCGACGGAGTCGGGCACGGTGAGCGTGATGGCGGCGTCGGGCGCGACCTCGACGATGGGTGGCTCGGTCTCGTAGCGCACCTTCTCCCCGTCGTCGCAGCCCTGCGTCGCCGAGGCGGTGACGTCCACCGCGCCGACTTCGACGCGCACCTGACCGGGGCCGTCGTCCCCGCTCGCGCAGCCGGTCAGCAGCAGCAGGGCGGGCAGCAGGCCGCCGGCGGTCGTCCGTCTCAGGTCCACTGGGTTCCCATGGGGGTCGTCGGGGCGTCGGGGGTGGCCGGCGCGGGGGTGCGGCCGCCGACGATGCTCCAGACGACGAGGCCGACCGCCAGCACCAGGATCGCCGCGGCGACGGTGAAGCCGATCCAGCCCGTCGTCGGCAGGGCGATCGCCAGCCCGCCGCCGGCCACCCAGGCCAGCTGCAGCACCGTCTCGGACCGGGCGAACGCCGAGGCGCGCAGGTTCTCGGGCACCTCGCGCTGGATGATCGCGTCGAGCGACACCTTGCCGATGGCGTTGGTGACCCCCGCGACGCCGGCCACGAGCACCGCCATCCCGAAGCCGTAGAAGATCGCCGCCAGCACGGTGACGCCCGTCGCGGTGGCCGCGGCGACCAGCACCACGCGGTCCGGCGCCGCCGTGCCCAGCCGCGACCCGGCGGCGGTGCCGGCGAAGCTGCCGACGCCGGCGGCGAGGGCCACCCCGCCCAGGGCCAGCGTCGCGGTCCAGCCGTCGGCGAACTCGGCCTGCACGAGGAACGCCAGGAAGATCGTGAGGAAGCCGGTCAGCCCGCGCAGCGCCGCCGTGGCCCGCAGCGCCAGGACGACGTGCGGGTTGACCCGCCGACGGCGCCGGCCGGCGACCGGGATCTCCGCGGTGCTCAGCACGTCCGCCGGCAGCTCCTCGCCCGGCACGTCCACGTGCCGGGGCAGCCGCATGGCCAGCACGCCCGCCACGCTGAAGACCGCGGCGGTCACCCACAGCTCCGGCGGGAACCCGAGCGCCCACGCGACACCGGCGCCGATGGCACCGGCCATGCCGGACGTCGCCAGGCCGAAGATCGACAGCCGGGCGTTCGCCGAGGTGAGCGTCATCGCCGACGGCAGGACGCGGGGGACGACGGCGGCCCGCAGCACGTTGTGCGCCTTGGACAGCACGAGGACGCCCAGCGCCGCGGGGTAGAGCAGCAGGTCGTCGAAGTGCGCGGCCATGAACAGGGCCAGCGCCGCCCGGCCGAACGAGCTGCCGGCCAACGCCCACCGCCGGCCGCGCTGCAGCCGGTCCAGCAGCGGGCCGATGACGGGTGCGAGCACCGCGAACGGCGCCATCGTCACCAGCAGGTAGAGCGCCACGTTGCCGCGCTGGGCGTCGGTCGTGGCGGCGAAGAACAGCGTGCCCGCGAGCGAGACGGCGATCAGTGCGTCCCCGGCCATGTGCATCGCGTTGACCCACAGCAGCCGGCTCAGCCCGCTGGCGTCGGCGCCGTCGGCCCGGCTGGCCGCCTGCACCCGGCGGGCTGCTGCCCGGGAGAGCTCGCGGCTGCGGGAGATCGCGACGCGGGTGACGGTGACCCGCGTCGAGCCGGAGCCCGCGGCCGGAAGCGGCGTCGTCGGCGGGCGGTGTAGGGGAGTGGTGTCCGCGCGGTCCGGCGGCGGTGGCACCGGGGGGCGGGCAGCAGGCACGGCTCCATGGTGCCGCACCTCGCCGGCGGTGCGGCCGGGCCGCCTCGCGGAGGGTCCGCGACCACGGGGGTGGCGTCCTCAGGGATGATGGCTCCGTGTCCGATCCCTTCGCATCCCGGCCCGCGTCCTCGCTCCCCGCCTCCCTCACGGAGGCGGCCGCGGTCGAGCAGGCCCGTGCCGCCGCGGCGGAGACGGCCGGCGACGCCGATCTGGTCGGCGAGCACCTCGGGATCGAGCCGGAGATCGCCGTCCCGGAGACCGACGAGGTCGGGCCCGAGGCGCTCGGTGCGACCGCGACGCACACCTTCGCCAGCCGCCAGCCCGGCTACGTGGGCTGGCACTGGGCGGTGACGCTGGCGACCGTCCCCGGCGACGACTCGGTGACCGTGGACGAGGTCGTGCTGCTCCCCGGTGAGCAGGCGCTCCTCGCGCCGGCATGGGTGCCGTGGCACGAGCGGCTGCGTCCCGGGGACCTCTCCGTCGGCGACGTGCTGCCCTCCACCGAGGACGACCCGCGGCTGGTACCGGCCTACACCGCCGACGACGACAGCGCCGACGACCCCGAGGGCCGGGTCGTCGCCTTCGAGCTGGGCCTGGGCCGCGAGCGCGTCATGTCGGCCGAGGGGCGCGCCGATGCGGTCACCCGCTGGGGCGACGGCGACTTCGGCCCGGCGTCGGCGATGGCCCGCTCGGCCCCCGGACCGTGCGTCACGTGCGGGTTCTGGCTGCCGCTGGCCGGATCGCTGCGGCAGCGTGTCGGCGCCTGCGGCAACGCCTACGCCCCGGCGGACGGGCGGGTCGTCACCGCCGACTACGGCTGCGGCGCGCACAGCCAGGCGACGCTGGTGCCCACCGACCGCAGCGAGGTCGTGCACACGGCGCGCTACGACACCGGCACGTACGACCTGCTGACCGACTAGTCGGTCCGGCCGAGCTGGCCCTGGAGGCGCATGACGCCGAGGCCGGCGACGCCCAGGCCGATGGCGCACACGCAGGTCCAGGTCCACATCGTGTCGACGCGGTCGCCCAGCAGCAGGACGACGACGAGGGCGACCGCCCACAGCGCGATGCCGACGAGGACCACCCGCGCGGTGTCCACCTGCAGCGGGGGAGGGGCCTGCTTGGTCGGCGTCGGCACGCACCGACTGTAGGACGGCGCGCCGCGTCGGACGACGCCCACCCGCGGCCCGTCATCCCGGCGAACGATCGTGTGGCACTCTGTCGCCGCTCGACCGCCGCCGCACGACCCCGGGAGTACGACCATGGCCGACCAGCCCCACTCGACCACGGGTGACACGCCCGCCGACGTCGTGGCCGACGACACCGTCGCACGGCGGCGCAGCGACGGCCCGCGGGCGAAGCCGAAGAACGGCCTGGACCGGTACTTCGAGATCACCGCCCGGCGCTCCACGGTCACCCGCGAGGTCCGCGGTGGCTTCACCACGTTCTTCACGATGGCCTACATCGTGGTGCTGAACCCGATCATCCTCTCGGGGTTCGACGTCTCGGGGAACGAGCTGCCCTTCGCCTCGGTCGCCGCGGTGACCGCGCTGATCGCCGGCGCCATGACGATCCTCATGGGCATCGTCGGGAAGTACCCCTTCGCGCTGGCGACCGGCCTGGGCATCAACGCCATCGTGGCCGTCTACGCCACCACGCAGCTGTCCTGGCCCGAGATCATGGGCCTGGTCGTGCTCGAGGGCCTGCTCATCACGGTGCTGGTGCTCACCGGCTTCCGGCGTGCCGTGTTCGAGGCGATCCCGACGCAGCTGAAGGTCGCGATCGCCGTCGGCATCGGCTTCTTCCTCACGATCATCGGCCTGGCCGACGCCGGCATCATCGAGGGCGGCCAGGGCACCCCGATCAGCTTCGGCATCGGTGGGTCGCTCGCCGGCTGGCCGATGCTCGTGTTCGTCATCGGCCTGCTGCTGTCCGCCGTGCTCGTCGTCCGCAAGGTCAAGGGCGCCCTGCTCATCGGGATCGTGGCGACCACGGTGCTCGCGATCATCGTCGAGGCGATCGCCGACATCGGCCCCACGTTCCTGGACGACGGCTCGGTCAACCCCCGCGGCTGGCAGCTGCAGGTGCCCGAGCTGCCCGACGACGTCGTGAGCAGCCCCGACCTCTCGCTGCTCGGCAACTTCTCGCTGTTCGGCGGCTTCGAGCGCATCGGCATCATCGCCGCGCTGCTCATCGTCTTCTCGATCATGATCGCGGACTTCTTCGACACCGTCGGCACCGTGACCGCCGTCGGCGCCGAGGGCGACATGCTCGACGAGAAGGGCAACCTGCCCAAGTCGCAGCCGGTGCTGCTCGTCGACTCGATCGCCGCCGCCGCCGGTGGCGCGGGCAGCGTCTCGTCGAACACCACCTACATCGAGAGCACGGCCGGTGTCGCCGACGGCGCCCGCACGGGTCTGGCCAGCATCGTCACCGGTGTGCTCTTCCTGGTGGCCATGCTGTTCACGCCGCTGGTCGAGATGGTGCCGTCCGAGGCGGCCGCACCGGCGCTGGTCATCGTCGGCGCGCTGATGATCACCCAGATCCGGCACCTCGTCTGGGACGACATGTCGCTGGTCATCCCCGCGTTCCTGACGATCGCGCTGATGCCGTTCACCTACTCGATCACCAACGGCATCGGTGCCGGCGTCGTCACCTACGTCCTGCTCCAGGTGGCCGTCGGGCGCCGCCGCACGATCCACCCGCTGATGTGGGTGATCGCGGCGCTGTTCGTCGTCTACTTCGCGCTCGAGCCGATCCAGCAGGTGTTCTGAGGCGGTTAGTGACCTAAGCTAACTATGTGAGCCGAACCACGCTGGATGCCGCTGCCCTCGCGCACGACCTCCGGCTGGGGGTGATGCGGCTCGCGCGCCGGCTGCGGAGCCAGCGGGTCGACACCTCGGTGACGCTCACGCACCTCTCCGCGCTGTCCACCCTGAAGCGGCACGGGCCGATGAGCCCGGGCGAGCTGGCGGGGCACGAGCGGGTGCAGCCGCCGTCGATGACCCGGGTCGTCGTGGCGCTGGAGGGGATGGGGCTGGTCACCCGGACGCCGCACGCCACCGACGGTCGGCAGGTGGTCATCGGGCTCACCGGCACGGCCCGCGACCTGCTGGCGGCCGAGGGGCGGGCGCGGGACGCGTGGTTGTCCGGGCGGCTCCAGGAGCTCAGTCCCGAGAAGCGCGCGGTGCTGCGCGAGGCGGCGGCCATCATGGACGAGCTGGCGGGCGCGTGAGCAGCACGGGCACGGACCAGGAGAACGAGGCCGCGCAGGCCGGCGACGGCATGTTCCGGGCGCTGCGGGTCCACAACTACCGCCGGTACGCGTCGGCCAACCTGGTCAGCCAGACCGGCACCTGGATGCAGCGCATCGGCCAGGACTGGCTGGTCCTGCAGCTGACCGATGACAGCGGCGTGGCCCTCGGGCTGATCACGGCCCTGCAGTTCGCCCCCACGGTGCTGCTGAGCCCCTACGGCGGGCTGCTCGCCGACCGCTATCCCAAGCGCCGGCTGCTGCAGATCTCGCAGGCAGTCATGGGCCTGCTCGCGCTCGTCCTCGCTGTCCTGGTGGTCACCGACGCGGTCGCGCTGTGGCACGTGTTCGTGCTGGCCAGCGGCCTGGGGGCGGCCGCGGCGATCGACGCCCCCGTCCGGCAGGCCTTCGTCTCGGAGATGGTGGGGCCCGAGCTGCTGACCAACGCGGTCAGCCTCAACTCCACGATCTTCAACGGCGCCCGCCTCGTGGGCCCGTCGGTGGCCGGCCTGCTCATCGGCCTGGCGTCGGGGAACACCGCCCCGGCGTTCTTCATCAACGCGGCCAGCTTCGGCTTCACCATCCTCGCGCTCGGCTCCATGCGCGCCGACGAGCTGCGGCCCAGCGCCCGGGTGGCGCGGGCCAAGGGGCAGCTGCGTGCCGGTGCCGCCTACGCCTGGGCGCACCACGACCTCGTGCTGGCCATGGCGCTGGCCTTCGTCGTCGGCACCTTCGGCTTCAACTACCAGATCACCATCGCGCTCATGGCCCGCGCGGAGTTCGGCCTGGGCGCCGAGGCGTTCGGCCTGCTCGCCACGGTGTTCGCCGTCGGCTCGCTCAGCGGTGCCCTGCTCTCGACCCGGCGCAGCCGGCGGCCGCGGGTGCGCTTCCTCATCGGCTCCGCGCTGGTCTTCGGGGTGCTCACCGTGATCACCGGCCTGATGCCCGGCGAGATCGCCTTCGGCGTGCTGCTGGTGCCCACGGGTGCGGCGGCGCTGGTGTTCAGCGTGGCGAACAACAGCTTCGTGCAGCTCGGCGTCGACCCGCAGATGCGCGGCCGGGTCATGGCGCTGTACTTCATGTGCTTCATGGGCGGGACGCCGATCGGTGCGCCGCTCATCGGCGTCATCGCCGAGCACCTCGGCCCGCGCTGGGGGCTGCTGCTCGGCGGCGGGGTCGTGGTGCTGGCCGCGGGGGTGGCGGGCGCCGTCCTCGCCCGCGGACGGTCGGTGCGGCTGGAGCGCCGGCCGGAGCGGCCGTGGGTGGCGCTCCGCGTGGGGGAGCGCGCAGTCCCCCCGCCGGTGGGCTGATCCGCGGGTACGGTTCGGTCGTCCGCCCGACTCGGTCCGGAGATGCCATGACCGGCTCGCTGCTCCTCCTGGGACTCCCGTTCGCCGCGCTGTGCGCCGTCGTGGTCGGGTTCGGCCCGGCCGAACGGTGGCTGGCCGAACGCTCCGCACGGCGCCGAGCCCGCGGGCTGCCGCCCCTCGACCGGCG